>SKNP01000194.1 GCA_007120485.1 Nitriliruptoraceae bacterium | reverse complement strand
CTCGGCCGGCTCCGGCACCACGTCCGGCGGCTCGCCCACGTCGACCTCCCCCACGACGCCGGGCGCGACCTCCCCGACGCACCTGGCTCACGCCGGCCTTCACACGCCGGCCTTCACACGCCGGCCTTCACACGCCGGCCCTCACACGCCGGCCTTCACACGCCGGCCCTCACACGCCGGCCCTCACACGCTGGCAGCACGCCATTCACGGTCCGCGCGGCGGCTGGCCCGTGCCGACGGCACGGCCCGACGGTCGGGCTCGGCTCCGCGATGTCTCACATGTGAGACTCTATCGAGGGTCGCGGGGTTCCCCTGCCCGGACCGACCTGCTGGGATGGCCGCCATGGACACCTTCGAGCTCTCCCCCGACCCGTTGGGGATCGACGACGTCGTCGCGATCGCCCGTCACGCGGCCCCCGTCGCGCTCAGCGATGATGCGCTGGACACGCTGCGCCACGCTCGCGCCGCGGTGGACGCGTTGGCTGCGGCCGACCGTCCCGTCTACGGCGTCTCGACCGGCTTCGGGGCGCTGGCGACCCGCCACATCCCGACGCAGCGGCGCGACCAGCTCCAACGGTCGCTGGTCCGCTCCCACGCGGCCGGGTCTGGACCTGAAGTAGAGGTCGAGGTTGTGCGCGCGATGATGCTCCTACGGCTGCGCACGCTGGTCTCCGGGCACACCGGCGTCCGTCCGGAGGTCGCCCAGACGCTGGCGGGGATGCTCACGGCCGGCATCACCCCCGTGGTCCACGAGCACGGCAGTCTCGGCTGCTCCGGCGACCTGGCACCGCTATCGGCGGTGGCGCTCGCCCTGATGGGCGAGGGTGAGGTCCACGACGCGTCGGGAGCACGTCGCCCGGCCGCCGACGCGCTCGCCGATGCCGCGCTGACCCCGGTGTCACTCGCGGCCAAGGAGGGGCTCGCGCTGATCAACGGCACCGACGGGATGCTCGGTCAGCTGGTGCTCGCGTGCCACGACCTCGGCCGGCTGCTGCGCGTCGCCGACCTGGCCGCCGCCATGAGCATCGAGGCGCTGCTGGCCACCGACCGGGTCTTCGCCGCCGACCTGATGGCGTTGCGTCCGCACCCGGGCCAGGCCGCCAGCGCGGCGAACCTCCGCCGGCTCCTCGACGGCTCCGACGTCGTCGCCAGCCACCGCACCCCCGACTGCACCCGGGTGCAGGACGCCTACTCCCTGCGGTGTGCCCCGCAGGTCGCCGGCGCCGCCCGCGACACCCTCGACCACGTCCGGCTGGTCGCGACCCGCGAGCTGGCCAGCGCGATCGACAACCCGGTGCTGACCGCCGACGGCGAGGTGGAGTCCAACGGCAACTTCCACGGCGCACCGGTTGCCTACGCGTTGGACTTCCTGGCGATCCCGGTCGCGGACGTGGCCTCGATCTCCGAGCGACGCACCGACCGGTTCCTGGACACCGACCGCAACCAGGGGTTGCCGCCGTTCCTCGCCGACGATCCCGGGGTGGACTCCGGCCACATGATCGCGCAGTACACCCAGGCAGCGATCGTCGCCGAGTGCAAGCGCCTGGCCGCACCCGCGTCGGTGGACTCCATCCCGTCGTCGGCGATGCAGGAGGACCACGTGTCCATGGGCTGGGGGGCGGCCCGCAAACTGCGCCGTGCGGTGGACGGACTGACCCAGGTGCTCGCCATCGAGGTCCTGACCGCCGCCCGTGGGCTGGACCTGCGTGCCCCGCTCGAGCCGGCGCCGGCGACCGCCACGGTGGTCGCCGCGCTGCGCGATCGGGTCGCGGGGCCCGGCCCCGACCGTCACCTCGCCCCGGAGATCGACGCCGCCGTCGAGTTGGTCCGCGACGGCACGCTCGTCGACGCCGCCGAGTCGGTGACCGGCCCCCTCGCCTGACCCCACCGCCATCGACCGAACCGCCGCCGACCCCGCCGCGCTCACCCCCACCGGAGGCAACGATGAGCAGTCCACGCCCCGTCCGAGCCGCCCGCGGCACGCAGCGCACCGCGCTCGGCTGGCCCCAGGAGGCGGCGTCGCGGATGCTCGCCAACAACCTCGACGCGGAGGTCGCTGAGCACCCCGACGAACTGATCGTCTACGGCGGCTCCGGCAAGGCCGCCCGCGACTGGGCCTCCTACGACGCGATCCAACGCACGCTGGCCACGCTGAAGGACGACGAGACGCTGCTGGTCCAGTCCGGCAAGCCCGTCGGGGTCATGGCCACCCACGAGTGGGCGCCGCGGGTGCTGCTGGCGAACGCGAACCTGGTACCCGACTGGGCCACCTGGGAGGAGTTCCGTCGCCACGATGCGTTGGGCCTGACCATGTACGGGCAGATGACGGCCGGCTCGTGGATCTACATCGGGACCCAGGGGATCCTGCAGGGCACCTACGAGACGTTCGCGGCGATCGCGGAGCAGCGGTTCGGTGGCACCCTGGCGGGAACGATCACCCTGACCGCCGGGCTCGGTGGCATGGGTGGGGCGCAGCCGCTGGCGGTCACGATGAACGAAGGTGTCGCGCTGGTGGTCGAGTGCGATGCGACCCGGATCGACCGGCGCATCGCCGACCGCTACCTGGACGAGCGGGCCGACGACCTCGACGACGCGATCCGGCGGGTGGAGGCCGCCAAGCGTGACCGGCGGGCGGTCTCGGTGGGGGTGCTGGGCAACGCCGCGCTGCTCGTGCCGGAGCTGCTGCGCCGCGGCGTGGAGATCGACGTCGTCACCGACCAGACCTCCGCCCACGACCCGCTCGCCTACCTCCCCGCCGACGTCGCGTTCGAGGACTGGCGACCCGAACGCGAGAAGGATCCGGGCGGGTTCGCCGAACGGGCCCGCACCTCCATGGCGGCCCACGTCGATGCGATGGTCGGCTTCCTCGACGGCGGCGCCGAGGTGTTCGACTACGGCAACTCGCTGCGCTCGGAGGCGCGGACCGGCGGGTGCACCCGAGCGTTCGACTACCCCGGGTTCGTCCCGGCCTACATCCGACCGCTGTTCTGCGAGGGCAAGGGCCCGTTCCGGTGGGCGGCGCTGTCCGGCGACCCGGCGGACATCGCCGTCACCGACCGGGCGGTGCTGGAGCTGTTCGGTGAGGACGACAAGCTGCGGCGCTGGATCGAGATGGCGCAGGAGCGCGTCGCGTTCCAGGGGCTGCCGGCTCGCATCTGCTGGCTGGGCTACGGCGAGCGGGACCTCGCCGGGCTCGCGTTCAACGACCTGGTCGCCTCGGGCGAGGTGTCGGCCCCGATCGTGATCGGACGCGACCACCTCGACGCCGGCTCCGTGGCCTCGCCCTACCGCGAGACCGAGGGCATGGCCGACGGCTCCGACGCCATCGCCGACTGGCCGCTGCTCAACGCGATGGTCAACGTCGCCTCCGGGGCGTCGTGGGTGTCGATCCACCACGGCGGCGGCGTCGGGATGGGCCGGGCGATCCACGCCGGGCAGGTCAGCGTCGCCGACGGCACGGAGCTGGCGGCGCGCAAGCTGGCACGGGTCCTGAGCAACGACCCCGGGATGGGGGTGATCCGCCACGTCGACGCCGGCTACGACCGGGCCGACGAGGTGGCGGCCGAGCGAGGCGTGCGTGTGCCGATGCGCGAGGACGGCGACGCCCGCGGCGATGACCGGGGCGCCGCCGACGCCCGCGGCGACGCCCGGGGTGACGGGGACGGAGACCGCAGCGACGGCCCCGAGGGCTCGGCGTGACGGACCTGGCCGAGGCGACGCGGCGCGGCTTCGACCGGCTGTGGGCGCAGCTCGCGCCCGTCGGTCGGGACCCGGCGAGCGGCGGCTACCGCCGCTTCGTCTACACCCCGGCCGAACTCGAGCTGCGCGAGTGGTTCGCCGCCGAGGCGCGGACGCGCCACCTCGACGTCCACGAGGACCGAGCCGGCAACCTCTGGGCGTGGTGGGGGGACCCGGACGCTGGCGATGCGGTGGTGACCGG
>SKNP01000020.1 GCA_007120485.1 Nitriliruptoraceae bacterium | reverse complement strand
CTGAGGCCGTGGCGTCGACGGACGAGTCCGGCGACTTCGAGCTGCCGAACCTCGACGCCGGCACCTATGACGTGACGGTCAGCGCCGTCGGGTTCGAGTCGGCCACCGAGGCCGACGTGCAGGTGGAGGCTGGCGACTCCGCCACGGTTGACGTCGACCTGCAGCCGATCGGCCCGGAGCCGCCGGGTTCGATCGCCGGCACGGTGGCACGCGAGCCGCTCGGGATCGGTTCGGGCGATGAGGTGGATTTCCAGGAGCCGGTCGCAGGAGCGGTGGTCGAGGTCGTCTCGGAATCGCAGCGCACGGTGCTGCGGACCTTGGCGGACATCGACGGCCACTATGAGGTGACTGGTCTGCCCGATGGTGAGTACCGGGTGCAGGTCGGGGGGATGCGCCGCTACCTCGACGTCGACCAGGATGCCGAGGTAGCAGACGGTGCCGAGACCACCGTCGACCTGACGCTGGTGGGTACGAACACGGCCCTTGGCGCCGCCGACCAGACGCTGCCTGACCTCAGTATGCGTGGGCATCTCGCCATGGGGTCTGGCTACGTCAACGTGACCTTCCCCTTACGGGCTATCGAGGTCGTGATGCGGTCCGAGGATGGCGAGGTGATCGGACCGTTGGTGACCGACAGCTCCGGACCGGTAGAGACCTCCGGAGCATGGCGCTTCTGGGACCTGCCTGAAGGTGAGTACACGTTCGAGGCGATGACCCGGGACACGCCCGAGCGGCCGTGGGGCCTGGACGCCAGCGACCGGGACCGGACGTGGACCCAGAACGAAGCGCCAGCGACGGTCGATCGCGACTGGATGGGCGGCCTGACGCTCAACCGCGAGGATCGGCTCGGTTCCGCGGTCGAGCAGTTCGACGACTGGGGCGCGCTTGAGGGCTCCGTCGTCGATGCCGACTCGGACGAGCCGATCGGTACGGCGGTGGTGCAGATCCCGGGCACGGTGTCGTTCGCTGCCGGGATCGATCGGGCGCAGCCGGTCGCTGCGGATGGCGAGTTCCTGCTCGATCACCTGTGGTCGGGTGAGCAGGACATCGCGGTGTGGGCGCCCGGCTACCAGCAAGAGGCGGTCCCCGGCGTGATGGTCGACGAGGGCCAGACCGTCGACCTTGGAGAGATCCAGCTCGAACCGGTGGGTGGTGGGTACGGCCCGGGTGTGATGCCCGACGGGCCGTCCGCGACCAAGGGCGGCACGATCGAGGGTGAGCTCATCGACACCGACACGGGCGAGCCGATCGACGGCGGCGACGCCACCGTGCAGCTGCTGCGGGGCCACGACGATCAGGAGACCACGACCGCAACGGTGGATGAAGACGGCGGCTTCAGCGACGAAGGGTTCGCCGCCGAGGCATCCGACTACCGGGTCCATGCCATCGCCGATGGCTACGAGCCGACGACCGTCGACGTGTGGGTTGGACACGGCGACACCCTCGACATCGAAGTCAGCCTCGACCCGATCGAATCGGAGGCCGAAACCGGCACGATCACCGGCACGGTCATCGACGCGTTCACCGACGAGGAGCTCGACGACGCGGTCGTCGAAGCCGTCCACCTTGACCCCGACAGCGCCGACGACGGACGGACCGCGGTCATGATGTCGACGGGGTCCACTTTCGAGTTCGACGAGCTCGCGGCCGGGTCCTGGCAGGTCACCGCCGCTGCCGTGGATGGCTATCGCACCGAGGTCCGGCAGGTCGAGGTCGAAGCTGATGCCATCACCGCGACGACCCTGGGCATGGACGTCGATGACGAGGTGCGGGTGACGGGCAGCGTCACCGACGAAGATGGTGATTCCATCGCTGACGCTGAGGTTCTGGTCGAAGGGCCGGGCCACGGGGAGGTGGTGGCGACCGCGACCACCGACGCCGACGGCCGCTACTTCGTCGGGAACCTCGAAACGGACCAGCGCTACACCCTTACCGTCGACGCCGAGGGCCACGAGCCCTACGCCAGTCACGCCGACAGCACCGTTGTCGATGATGGCTACGAGGGTCGCGCGTTCACGCACCACCCCCGCGACGTCGAGTTGTCCGCGTCCAGCGAACCGGCGCCGGCACCCGCGCCTCCGGACGACGACGAGGACGACCCGGCCCCGGACGTGGCGGAGTTCGACGACGTGTCGGCCGATTCGACCCACGCCACCGCCATCGCGGCCCTCGTTGAGGACGAGATCATGCAGGGCTACGACGACGACACCTTCGGACCCGACGATCACCTCACCCGAGGCCAGACCGCATCGGTGCTGGCTCGCGCCTTCGACCTCCAGGCTGACAGCGACCCGGACTTCGATGACGTCGAGGCCGATGACACCCATGCCGACGCGATCGCTGCGGTGTCAGACGTGGCTGGACTCGAGGGCAACGAGGACGGGACGTTCGGGCCGCACGACGATGTGAGCCGTGGCCAGCTCGCCACGATCATGGCCGGCGTGCTCGAACTCGAGGCAACCGACGACGTACCCGACTTCGACGATGTTGACCCGGAGCACACTCATGCTGCCGGCATCGCGGCACTGGCCGAACACGACATCCTTGAGGGCTACGAGGACGGTACCTTTGGACCTGATGAGCCTTTGCGGCGCGACCAGGCTGCCTCGGTGATCCACCGTGCACTCGAGCAAACCTGAACGAACTCAGTAGGCAACTGGGCGATGTGGCTGCGAAGCCACTGAAGCCCCGCGCGGAACCCGGCAGTGACGTTCGAGAGTGGTTCTCGTACAACGCCCGGTCCCGCGCGTGTGCGCAGACATCTCCGCGGATCGATACCTGACATGGCTCAGCACCTTGCCGATGTGCTCTCAGCCGTCCCTGACTCGGCCATGTGTCCCGAGTCAGGATTCTGGTTCAGGTTCGGGGCTTGCGACGTTTGGGGATGGCGCTTCCGCGGGTGGCACATGCTCCTGCTCGGGAGGTGAGGTCGGCGGCTGGTCGCTGCGCAACTCGTCGACGGCATCGGCGATCACCGCTGCGACGGGGACGGCGAGGAACGCTCCGAGGATCCCCAGCGTGATCGCGCCTGTGGTGATGGCCAGCAGTACCACCAGCGGGTGCAGGCGTATGGCGTGGCCGAGGATGAGTGGCTGCAGGATGTTGCTCTCGAGCTGCTGGACGACCAGGATCAGTCCGAGCACGATCAGGCCAGCGGTCAGGCCAGCGTCGGCGAGCGCGACAAGGATCGCCAGGCCGCCGGTCGTAACCGCCCCGACGATGGGGAACAGCCCACCGAAGAAGATCAGCACCGCCAGCGGGACCGCCAACGGCACCCCCAGGACGAGCAGCCCGATCCCGATAACCACCGCATCGACGAGCGCGACCAATAGCTGGCCACGGAAGTAGGCACCGATCGTGTCCCAGGCACGCCGCCCGATCGCTCGGGTACGGCCGCGGAACCGCGAGGGCACCAGCGACAGCACACCTTCAGGGAGACGCCGCCCGTCCTTGAGGTAGAAGAACAGCACGACCAGCAGGATCAACAGCCCGGCGACGAACTCGAAGGCCCCGACCGCCGCTTCGAGCGCTTGCGGGGCCAGCTCACCGACGTCGCCCAGCTGGTCCCCGACGGCATCGACGATGCCAGCCACACCGGTGAGTCCGATGCCGAACGGGTCGTCCTCGAGGAAGCCCTCGACCTGCTGCAACCCTTCGTTGGCGGACTCGGCCAACTCAGGCAGCTGCATGACCACCAGCGTCGTGATGATCGCCAGCGTCCCCAGCACCAGCATGATGGCACCGAGGATGCTCACGATCGACGCCAGCGCCGAGGGCGCCCCGCGACGCTCCAAGAACCGCTCGACCGGGATCAGCAGTGTCGCGGGAAACAACGCGAGCAGCAGCGGGATGACCACTAGCGAGACCTGGGACAGCACCAGCCCGACGACCGCCACGAGCAGCAGGATCCCCGCCACTGACCAGCTGGTACGGCCCGCCTGCCACAGCTTGCGTTGCCCCGCGGTCGGCG
>SKNP01000506.1 GCA_007120485.1 Nitriliruptoraceae bacterium | reverse complement strand
TCCGAGCGTGCCGCCCCGCACCGCCGGGCGTCGTCAGCCGGTCCGGCGCGTCAGCGGCTTGTACTTCAACCGCGTCGGGTTCAACGCATCATCACCCTTGCGCCGCTTGAGGTCCTCCTCGTACTCGGAGTACCCGCCGGGGAACCACGTGACCTCCGAGTCACCTTCGAACGCCAGGATGTGCGTGGCGACACGGTCCAGGAACCAGCGGTCGTGGCTGGTGATCACCGCGCAGCCAGCGAAGTCGAGGATCGCTTCCTCGAGCGAGCGCAGCGTGTCGACGTCCAGATCGTTGGTCGGCTCGTCGAGCAGCAACAGGTTGGCTTCGTTCTGCAACAGCTTGGCGAGGTGGATGCGGTTGCGCTCCCCGCCGGAGCACTTGCCGACGTCCTTCTGCTGCTCGCCGCCCTTGAAGCCGAACGCGGCCGCGTACGCGCGCGAGGCCATCTCGGTCTTGCCGAGCTGGATCCAGTCCCCACCGCCGGTGATCTCCTCGAACACGGTCTTGCCGGCGTCCAGATCCTGCCGGGACTGGTCCACGTACGACAGCTCCACCGTCTCACCGACACGCAGCGCGCCCTCGTCGGGGACCTCCGGCTCCTCGAGCAGGTCGTCGTGCCCAGCAGCGGAGACGATCATCCGGAACAGGGTGGTCTTGCCGGCACCGTTCGGCCCGATGATCCCGACGATCCCACCGGGCGGCAACGAGAACGTCAGGTCCTCGTAGAGCAGCTTGTCCCCGAAGCCCTTCAGGACGCCGTCGGCCTCCACGACCACGTCCCCGAGCCGGGGACCGTCGGGGATCATGATGGTCGGTTTGGTGACCTGCTTCGGCTTCTCCCGGTTGAGGAGCGACTCGTAGGCCTGGATGCGGGCCTTGGCCTTGGTGCGCCGGCCCTGCGGGCTCTGCTTGACCCACTCGGCCTCCTCCGCGAGCTGCCGCTGCTGCGCGGACTCCTCGCGCTCCTCCTGGCGGAGCCGCTCACGCTTCTGCTCCAACCAGCCCGAGTAGTTGCCGTGGAAGGGGTAGCCCTTCCCGCGGTCGAGCTCGAGGATCCACTCCGCCACCTCGTCCAGGAAGTAGCGGTCGTGGGTGATGGCCACGACCATCCCGGCGTAGTCGCGCAGGGTCCGCTGCAGCCAGGCGACCGTCTCCGCGTCGAGGTGGTTGGTCGGCTCGTCGAGCAGCAGGATGTCCGGCTTGGACAGCAGCAGCCGACACAGCGCCGCCCGGCGCTTCTCGCCGCCGGAGAGCACGGTGACGTCGTCGGAGTCGGGGACGCGAAGCGCGTCCATCGCCACCTCGATCGTGCGATCCAGGTCCCACGCGTCCGCCGCGTCGATCTTGTCCTGGACCTCCCCCATCTCCTCGTAGACCTTCTGCATCCGATCGTCGTCGAGCGGCTCGGCCAGCATGGCCGTCAGCTCGTTGAAGCGCCCCACCAGCTGCGCGGTCTCGCCCAGACCCTCGAGGACGTTCTCCCGCACCGTCTTGTCCGGATCCAGCTCCGGCTCCTGCGGGAGGTAGCCGACCGAGTACCCCCGGGCCGGCCACGCCTCGCCTTCGAACTCCGTGTCCAGGCCGGCCATGATCCGCATGACGGTCGACTTGCCGGCGCCGTTGGGACCGATCACCCCGATCTTGGCGCCGGGTAGGAACGACAGCCAGATGTCGGACAGGACCTCCTTCCCGCCGGGCACGGTCTTGGTGAGGCCCTTCATGACGTAGCAGTACTCGGCCACGGCAAGCTCCACAGCTGCGAGACGACGGGATGCGGTCCGACCGGTGAGGCTAACGGGTCCGAACCCGGTACCGCGTCGGGGGAGCAGGACGTATCCTCAGCCCCGTGCGCCACCGGGACGGCTCGGCACCTCGCGGGTCCGAGCGCCTCGGTCGACGCACCGATCGGGTTCCGGGCGGTCGGCCCTCGGACCCCCGCGACGCCGCACCGTCGCCCACACGGGCCGACAGAGGAGCGGTCGTGGACCAGCAGCTCCGCCTGCGACGCGTGATCGCGGGCTGGTTGGTGCTCGCCGTGGCGAGCGTCGGGCTGGTCGTCGCCGTCGGGTCAACCGACCAAGCACCCAACCCCTGGCTGACCGTCGGGTTGGCCATGGCGGTGTTCGTCGCCGGGATCCGGCCCATCGAGGTGCGCCATCGCGGCGTCTCGCACGGGGTCACGCTGACCGAGTTGGCCGTGCTTCCGATGGCTCTGCTGCTCCCAGCGGTGTGGGCGATCGGCACGTTCGTGCTCGCCACCTTGCTGACCGAGATCACCCTCCACCGTCGCGATGCGCTCAAGTTCGGTTTCAACCTCGGCTGGGCGATCACAGCGTTCGCCGCCACCGTGCTCGTCTTCGACGCGCTCGGGACCACCCCGATCGATCCGACGCCGGCGACCATCGCGGCGGCCGTCCTCGCCGCCATCACCTACGTCGTCGTGAACCTGTTCGCCATCAGCGGTCTGCGGATGATCCTGGAACGTCAGCGATGGCGGGCCGTCGTCCGTCAACAGGCGCCGGCCTCCGCCACGATCAGCCTGGGCGCCAGCCTGACCGGCATCGTGGCGGCGGTGCTCTGGAAGGTCGCACCGCTCGCCCTGCCGCTGCTCATCGCACCCGCTGCCCTGTCCCTGAGCGGTGGCCGGACCCATGCCCGGCAGCACCGCCGGCTCGCCTCGGAACGGGACCGGCTCGAGCGGACCGTCGCCGGCTCGTCCGACGGCATCGTGCTGCTCGACGCCGACGGTTGCGTCGAGGTCTGGAACCCGGTCATGGTCGAACTGACCGGCACCGACCGCGAGACCGCCCTCGGGACCGACCTGGACCAGCTCGGCTGGGCACGGCTGCTCCCGGACCACCAGGATCCCGGACCCGAACACCACCTGCAGCACGACGGCCGGACCCTCGGGATCCGCCGATCCCACCTGGCCGATGACGCCGGGACGGTCCTCGCCGTCCGCGACATCAGTCGCGAGGCCGAGCTCGCCCGCATCCGCGACGAGCTGGTGTCCAACATCTCCCACGAACTGCGGACCCCGCTGACCACCGCCCAGGGCTTCCTCGAGACGCTCGAACAACGGTGGGACGGCCTCGACGACCCCGCCCGACGGCGCTTCGTCATCTCCGCGTCCCACAGCGCGCAGCGGCTCGCCCGTCTGCTCGAGTCCCTGATGGTGTGGTCCCGGATCGAGGACCGCCACGGCGATCCCGCCGACGACGCCGCCGATCTCGCGGAGGTGGCCGCCGCCGCCCGCTCGCAAGCTTCGCTGCTGGATCCGCCGGCCACGCTCCACCTCGACGTCCACGCGTCGGGTCGGGTGAGCCTCCTGGGCAGCGACGTCGCGATGGTGATCGACCACCTGCTCGACAACGCCGTGCTGTACGGCCGACCGCCCGTGAACGTCGAGGTGGTGGCGCAGGATGGCCACCTGCACCTGGCGGTGACCGACCACGGCGCGGGGATCGATCCGCGGTTCGATGGTGAGCTGTTCGAACCGTTCGCGCAGGCGAGCGAGGGGCTGCGGCGGACGGCGCGCGGGCTCGGGATCGGGCTGGCCGTGTGTCGCTCGCTGGTCGAAGGGGCGGGCGGGACGATCCGTCACGAGGCACCGACCGTCGGAGGGGCCCGGTTCGTGGTGACCCTGCCGATCCGCGACGGCCTCCCGTCGCGCTGACCTACAGCAGGTCGCGTTCGATCCGCTCCTCCCAGCGCTGGTGATGGACGTGGTCGTCGCCCTCGTAGGCGTCCAGCTCGGCCTGGATGTGGAAGGCCTGCGCATCGGAGGTCAGGACCGTGTGGGTGACGGTTCGGATCCGCCAGGTCCCCCGTTGGAAGCGTGAGTGCCACCAGGTCTCCCCGCGGAGCGAGCCGTAGTCATGGCCGCGGGAGGTGTAGGTCTCCTCCGTGCGGGTCTCGATCTCCAGGTCGATGTCGTCGATGCGGTAGGTGCCGACGTCGTTGACGACCTCCAGTCGCGC
>SKNP01000380.1 GCA_007120485.1 Nitriliruptoraceae bacterium | reverse complement strand
GGTGCGGTGGTCAAGATCGCCGGCCTCACCGACGAGCAGCTGGAGTTCGCGGGGCCCGCGCGCGTCTTCGACGGCGAGCAGGCCGCGATGGAGGCGGTGCTGACCGGCGGCATCGCCGATGGGGATGTGATCGTGATCCGGTACGAGGGCCCCAAGGGTGGCCCCGGCATGCGCGAGATGCTGGCCGTGACCTCCGCGGTGAAGGGAGCCGGGCTCGGTGCAACGGTGGCGCTGCTGACCGATGGCCGGTTCTCCGGGGCGACCCACGGCTTCTCCATCGGGCACATCGCACCCGAGGCCACCGAGGGCGGCCCCATCGCGTTCGTCCACGAGGGCGACCGCATCCGCATCGACGTGCCCAACCGTCGCATCGACATCGACGTCGACGAGGCGGAGCTGGCCCGGCGCCGGGAAGGGTGGCAGCCGTTACCGCCGCGCTACACCCGCGGCGTGCTGGCCAAGTACGCCAGCCTGGCGTCCTCGGCTGCCGATGGAGCGATCACCACCCCGTAGGCCACGAGTGGTGCGGACCGGTCGGTACCGTCGCCGGCCCGCTCGAGAAGGGTCGTCGTGCAGTTCGATGAGCTGCGGTTCGTGTGTCAGGAGGCGGCGCTCGACGTGCTGCGTCAGCAGGGTCGGCCGATGCCACCGACCGTGGTGCTGCCGGGACCGGAGCGCACCCAGCTGGTCACGTTGCCCGAACTGCCCGATGAGGACGAGGCGCGCCACACGGTCATCGCACAGCTCGCTCACGACCGGATCACCGCGGCGTCGGTCCCCTGCTGGGGGTTCGTGGCGGAAGCCGACATCGCCGGTTCCGACGGCCTCGTCGTCGTCTACGGGGCCCGGCGACACGCTCCGCACCTGACCGGCGCGGTCTTCGATGACGAGGGCTCGCTCGACGAGTTCGTCCCGAGCGAGGAACTCGACCCGACCGCGCTCCCGTTCCTGCACCCGCTCCAGCACGCGGTCGATGCGTTGCCCGCGATGGGTGACGTCTTCGGCGAGGTCGACCCCAAGCGCGGACCCGACGACCCCGGTGGGCTCCCGATCATCGGCAGCTGACCCCGCGACCGGGCGGGAGGAGGCACGACATGGCGGTGGACGAGGTCCTCGTCTTCGGTGGGTCCGGAAGCCCGCGGCTGACGGCGTCGATCTGCGAGCACCTGGGGGTCGAACCCGGACGCGGTGAGGTCCTCAGGTTCAGCGAAGGCAACCTGTTCCCGAGGATCCTCCAGAACGTCCGTGGCCGCGAGGTCTACCTGGTGCAGTCGACGGTGTTCCCCGCCAACGACCACTTCATGGAGCTGTTGTTCTGGCTGGACGCGTTCACCCGAGCCAGCGCCGACTCGGTCACAGCGATCGTCCCCTACTTCAGCTACGCGAAGGGCGACAAGAAGGACGAGCCACGGGTCTCGATCCGTGCCCGGGTGTGCGCCGACGCGATCGAGGCCGCTGGCGCGGACCGGCTCGTGACCCTCGACCTCCACGCACCGCAGATCCAGGGCTTCTTCCGCGTGCCCGTCGACGATCTCTACGCCATGCCAACGCTCGCCGCCGAGGTGCGTTCCCTCGGTCTCGTGGACCCGGTCATCGTCGCGCCGGATGCGGGCTTCGCGAAGAAGGCACGCAAGTACGCGCGCCACCTCGGCTACCCGCTGGCGATCGGCGACAAGGAACGTGCCGAGCACGACGAGCAGGCCGAGCTGATCGATCTCATCGGCGACGTCGCCGGTCGCTCCGCGGTGATCGTCGATGACTTCTCGATCTCCGCGAGCACGCTGGTGGAGATCGCCGGCGAACTGGACCGACGTGGTGCACGAGACATCGTCGCCGTGCTCTCCCACGGGGTGTTCGCGGGAGCGTCGATGGAGCGGATCGAGGACAGCCCGATCCGGACGGTGCTCGTCACCGACTCGGTAGAGAACCAGCCGGTGATCCTCAGCGATCGCGTCCGGATCGTCTCGGTCGCCCCGCTCTTCGCTGAGGCGATCCGTCGCATCCATGAGCACGAGAGCCTCAGCGTGCTGTTCGCTCCCTGAGCCACCACCTGGCCGCCCGGCTCGGTCGGCGGGTCGACGGGCGGGCGAGGGCGGTGCCCTCACCCGTCCGGTGTCCTACCAGTAGTAGCGGCGGGGGCCGACGGAACGGTCGAGCACGCCGAGGACGGTCAGGATCAGGCCGATGACGGTCAGGATGCCGCCGATCGTCCAGAGCACACCGATGTCGAAGATGACCGCGAGGATGAGGAGCAGGACGCCGAGGGAGAGCATGGTCTGCCTTTGCTGATCGTCGGTTCCCGCACCGTCGTGGTGCGGGCTTGCCGTCATCATGGACCCACGCAAGCTCCCGGTCGCCTCGCTGGCTGCCATCGACTGGACGGGTGTCCGGAGGGACTCGTCCGGCGGGCCTCGGTCCCGGTCCGCTCCGCGGTGACCTCCGGTGGGGCCGCCGTGCTCCACCCGACCACGCCCGTCGACGAGGTCCTGGCCCAGACGCTCGGCGACGGACCCTGGCTAGACGGCCGCTAGCTCCAGTCCCGCCGCCTCAGCGACCTGGCGGTACCACCGTGCGAGGCTGTCGATGGTCTCGTGGGCGTTGAGGCCGCTCGGGTTGGGCACGACCCAGCAGGTCGTGCCGCCGAGGGTCTCCGTCTGCTCCCCCAGCGACGCCTGGGGCCGCTGGAAGGCCGTCCGGAACGCCGTCACACCGGCGACCGCGACCACGTTGGGCTGCCAGGACCGGATCCGCTCCTGCACGGCATCCGCGCCGGCGCGCAGCTCGGCGGTCGACAGCTCCGACGCGCTCGCGGTCGCTCGCGACACGAGGTTGGTGATCGCGACCCCGCGGTCGACGAGGTGCTGCCGGTCGGCGTCGGTGAGCCCCTCGACGCGATCGAGCTCACGATCGGTGATCCTGGCGGCGAACAACGCCGGGTAGAACCGGTTGGAGGGGTGGGCGAAGTGGGTCTGCGTCGCCGCGGTCCACAGGCCCGGGTTGATCCCGACGAACACCAGTCGCGGTCGCCCAGCAACCAGATCCGGCACCGTGGCATCGCGGTAGGTGAGGAGCTCCTCGCGCGTGGACCTGCGCGCCACCGTGCCTCCCCTCCCTCGTCGACCGTCACCGCTCAGGTGACCGGTCGTTCCAACCATGCGATCGCCTCGTCGAGCGTCTCGACCGGTACCAGCGACATCCCATCGAACTCCAGGCCGTGCAGTTGCTCGGCCTGGGAGGCCGGGAGGAACATCACGTCAGCGCCAGCGCGATGTGCAGCCCTGGCTTTGGCCGGAAGCCCGCCGATCCGGGTGACGGCGCCGTCGCCACTGATCCCGCCCGTGCCGGCGATGTGTCGACCCTGGGCGATGTCGCGGCCCGAGACGTCAGCGTAGGTGGTCAAGGCGACCATCATGCCGTGGGACCGGCCGAGCGAGAGGTTGCGGAACCAGTCGACCGGGAGCCGCTGGGCGAACCGGAACGAGATGCCCGCCTCGAGGCCCATGGGGGCGGTATCGAGGGTGTTGATCTCCCGGTAGGGAAGCTTCGGCCCCGGGGCGGTGAACTCACGCCCGTCCGGGAGTTCGAACGCCAGGCTCCGTGGCGCGGCCTGCGCGGCGCTGGTCGGCAACCCGGCCTCGGCCTCCCAGCCGCTCATGGCCTCCTCCCAGGCGGCTCGGTTGGTCAACGCGCGCCCGTCGATCGACACGATCAACGCGGACTGCGGATAGCCCTCGATGTAGGGATCTCGAGCTTCCACGATCAGCCCGAGTGGCACGTCTCGACCGGCAGCACGCAGCCCGATCGCTGCGGCGGCCGGCTCGGCCAACGACGGGCTGACCGTCACCGAGCCCTCCCGCAGGTCGCGGGATGGCGTATCACTCCCGACGAACCGGGCCCAGATCGCTTCGCCGACCAGCTGAGGCCGCCCGACGCTCAACCAGGTCCACCGACCGGCCGGCTCGAGGGTCCGCCCGTCGACCTCCAAGCGGCCATCGAGTCGCCAGGCCGTGCCCGGCGTGATGTCATCGGCGACGTGGATCCACGGGATCGGCAGGAGCAGGATCGCCACCGAGAGGACCGCCCCCCGCAGCCCCCAGCGTCGTCGCCGCTGCCGACCGCGGTGACGACTGGCTCGCTGGTGGGATCGCTTCAGCACGCTTCAGCACCAGGGACGACGGTCCCCCTCGACACGACGGCCACCGCCCGCAGGCGGTGGTCGTCGTGGATGTGGACGCGGTGGGTCTACAGGTCCTCGTCGAGGTCGTCGTCCATGCCGTCGTCGAGCTCGCCGTTGAGCTCTCCACCATCGGGGTCCTCGACCTCGCAGGCGACCGCACCGAGCGCGAGCGGCACCGCGGCGACCAAGGCGATCTTGCTCGAGAGCTTGCGGTTCATCTGCCGTACCTCCTGCTGGGCGAAACCCACGGACGCGGGTTTCTCCCTACCGTAGGCAGCCCTGGCCGGTGTGCAACCCGCCCGGGCTGGCCCACCGGTCCGTGGCCGGACAGCGGGGGCAGTTCGGCCGGTCATGCGCCCACCCGTCCTCGACCGCCCTGTTCCGACGGGCAGGCTCCGCAGCGTCCTCGGCGGCGCTGAGGGCTCTACGCTGCCACGGCCGCAACATCCGCCTCACGCCGTCGCCGACGGAGGGATCGCACATGTCCGAGCAACTGGCGCAGTACCCCACGAACCACGTCGTCGGCATCGCGGCGGACGAGGCGACCGTGACGGCCTGCCGCGAGGCCGCCGAGGGGACGAAGCTCACCTGGCTGTCGATCGAGGTGCTCGCTCCCGAAGACCGTGACGAGGTCACGACCCCACCGGACGCCGACGGCGACCCGCTCCTGCGACGCGTCCGGAAGCTGTTCGGTGACGAGACCCCGCACCTGGAACTGCTGGCCACCGCGCTGCGCAACGGTGCCTACGTGGTGACCATCGAGCTGCCCGACCCCGACGACGTCGGCGACGAGGAGCATGCTGAGGCCAAGCAGATGGTCGGCGACGCGCTCCGCGACGCCGGAGCAGCCGACATCACCTACTTCGGACGCTGGCAGGTGGAGCAGCTCGCCCAGCGGGCGTGACGGTCAGCTCCCGAACGGCCCGATCCACACCCACGGGGAGTTCCACGGGGACTGGCGTCGTCCGCCGGAGCAGTGGATCTCGGTCACCCGGCCGTGCTCGTCCCGTTCGAGGCCGGTGAGACGGAGGCAGGACAGGCACTCCTCGAAGGCCACGTCGCGACGCCGCTCCGGGCAGCCGACCAGGCCAGCCGTATCGACGAGGTGGGTGCCCGCGATCCGCGATGCGGTGCGCATGCCCGCTCCTTCCCGGTCGTGCCGCTCGACGACCTCGATCGTCAAGCGTGCAAGATGGCACGGACGCGGACCAGGGTCGGACGGCCCTCGAAGCGCAGATGAGCTCAGGCGTCGGGTATCGGGCCCGGTGCCCGGATCTCCACCTGACCGGCGCGACGGCCTTCCAGATCGAGGACCGTCAGCTCCCAACCATCCTCGGTGCTGACGCGGTCCCCCACCTGCGGCAGGCGCCCCAGCCGTTCCACCATCCAACCGGAGACCGTCTCCGCGTCGCTCTCGTCCAACGGCACGCCGGTGGTCCGGCTCGCCTCATCGCGACGCAGGGTGCCCGGCACGACCCACCGACGGTCATCGGTCGCGGTCGGGGTCTGCTCATCGTCGAACTCGTCGGTGATCTGACCGACGAGTTCCTCCAGGACGTCTTCGAGCGCGAGGACGCCCGCCGTGCCACCGAACTCGTCGACCACGAGCACCGCATGCGCCCGATCGTCGAGCATGTCCCGCAGCAGGCGCTCGAGGTCCCGGGACTCCGGCACCGCCGGGATCGGACGCAGCAGGTCGGTGAGTTCGAGGCGCTCGAGCTCATCGTCGTCGCGGATCAGCGCGTCCTTGACGTGCAGCAGACCCACCATGTGGTCGATGTCCTCGTGGTAGACGGGGATGCGCGTGTGCCCGGTCGCGTGCGCCAGTTCGAGCACCTCGTGGACCGCCGTGGTGTCCTCGACCGCGTGCAGATCGACGCGCGGCGTCATCGCCGCCTCCGCGCTGATCGAGGCCAGCCGCAGCGCCGCACCCAGCAGGTGAGCATCCTGTGGCGCGATCGTCCCGACGTCCTGGGACTCCGCCAGGGCCAGCGCCAGCTCCTGCGGTGTGTGGACCAGCTTGTGTTCGTCCACCGGCTCGACCTTCACGAGGCGGACGAGCGCGTTGGCCACACCGTTGAGCAGCAGGATCAACGGTCGCAGGATCGCCACGAACCAACCGAAGGGGCGGGCCAGCGCGAGCGCGACCCGTTCGGCACGGGCGATCGCGACGTTCTTCGGCGCCATCTCGCCGATCACCATGTGCAGGAACACCGTGATCGACAGGGCGATCACGACGGCCACGATCGGCACGACCCCCGGTGGGAGACCGACGCCGCCCAACAGGTCGGCGAACAACGCGGCCAGTGCCGGCTCGGCGATCGCGCCGAGCCCCAGGGAGCACGCCGTGATGCCCAGCTGCGCACCGGAGAAGGTCACCGAGAGCTCTCGGAGCGCCCGCAGCGCCGCCTTCCCGGCACGATCGCCGGATTCGGCCACCTCCTCGATCCGGCCACGTCGCGCGGCCAGCAGGGAGATCTCCACGGCGACGAAGAACCCGTTACCGAGCAACAGCACCAGCCCGACCACCACGGCCGTCCACGAGAACGAGGCCGTGACCGCATCGTCGACCGACACCGCCAGCAGCTCGATCATCGCTGCCCCTCCGGTCGGACACCCGGGTCGGTCACGGCCGAGGGCGACGGCAGCTCGCGTACCGTGACCTCGGTGATGCGCACGCCATCGAGCCGCGTGACCGTCAGCTCGAGTCTCCCGACGACCACCACCTCACCGGGTTCGGGGATGTGCCCGAGCTGGTCGAGAACGAACCCGGCGATCGTCTCGTACTCACCCTCCGGGAGCTCCTCACCGAAGAGCTCTCCCACCCGGTCGGCCCGCAGCGATCCACGCACCAGATGACGGCCGACACCCACCCGACGGACCAGGTGGCCGGCCCGGTCGAACTCGTCCTCGATCTCGCCGACCAGCTCCTCGAGGACGTCCTCGAGGGAGACGATGCCGGCCGTGCTGCCGTACTCGTCCACGACCAACGCCTGGGTGCGCCGCTCCCGCCGCAGATCCGTCAGCAGACGTCGTAGCGGCTCGGACTCCGGTACCGCCAGCATCGGTGTCATCAGCCGCGTCACCGGCGTGGTGGCGTGCGCGTCGAGCGGAACCCCGGTGAGATCCTTGATGTGGACGCTGCCGAGCACCTCGTCCTCGGTCACGCCCCGGACGGGGAACCGGCTGTGGCCGGTCCGCCTCGCCGCGGCCCGCAGCTGGACCAGCGTGTCGTCGGCGGTCAGCCACACCACATCGGGACGCGGGACCATCACCTCGCCGACCCGGCGATCCCCCAACTCCACCGCCCGCCCGAGCAGCTCGACCTGCTCCTCGGTGAGGCTGCCTTCCTCACCCGACGCGGCGATGATCCGTGCGAGCTCGTCCAGGCTGTGGCCGGCCTCGAGCTCCTCGGCCACCTCCACACGCAGGATCCGTTCGGCGAACACCTCCGCCGCCGCGTCGAACAACCGGATCACGGGGCCGAAGACCAACCCGAACGTCCGGGTGAACGGGACCACCGCCAGCGCCACACCCAGCGGCCGGGAGATGGCGAGGTTCTTCGGGAAGAGCTCGCCCATCACCATCTGCAGGGCGGTCGACAGCAGCAGCGTGACGGTCACCGCGACCGGCAGGGCCGCCTGCTCGGGGAGGCCGACGACGTCCAGGAGCGGACGGACCAACGTGTCGCCGATCGTCCGCTCGGCGATGTAGCCCACCAGCAGCGAGGTGGCCGTGATGCCGAACTGCGCCACCGACAGCGCGAACGTGACGTCCGACAGCTCACGGCTGACCAGCTTCGCCCGCCGTTCACCGCGGTCGGCGCGCGCCTCCACGTTCGGTCGGCGGACCGAGACCAGGGCGAACTCGGCCGCGACGAACAGCCCGTTGGCCCCGATCAGGACCGCGACCAGCAGGAGGCCGACGGCGCCGCTCACGCCGTCGGCACCTGATCGGGAGGGTCGTTGTCCATCGGATGCAGGCTACTGGGCGCCGGCCCAGCGCCCGAGCACGCACCCACCTGGTCGGTCAACGCGCCTCGAACGTGGCATCGCAGTACACCCCGCTGAGCGCGTCCGGCTCGATGCTCGTCCACGGCGCGAGCGGCAGCTTCTCACGGTCGCCGGCGTCCAGCTCCGCGTCCACCTCGACGAGCTGCTGGGGCCGACGCTCCACCTCATCGTCGCGGCCCTCCAGCACCAGCTCGACCGAGAGCGCACCGGAGGCGGCGAGCGGTCGGTCGTCCGAGGCCTGAAGGGTGGTCCGACACCGCACCCGGTCGGACCCGTCCTGCCACAGGACGTCCGTGACGAACCCCGCGCGTGGTGCCGCCTCGATGGGACCCTGCCCGCCCAGTTGCACCCCGTCGTCGCCGAACCCGAGGATCGCGCCGAGCTCGGAGCTGGCGTCGGGCAGCGTCGCCGGAGGGCGGCCCGCGTCGTCCGATCCGTCGCTGGCGTCGCGCTCGTGCTCGAAGACCACACCCGCCACCTCGGTGTCGTCGGAACCGTCGCCGCACGCGGCCAGCAACAGCACCAAGCCGGCGACCACGGGGACCACCGAGCGTCGCACAGCAACCTTCCACGTAGGGGCACGGGCCACGAGCCGACGTCGGTGCATGGGCTCCATCCCCCGAGCGGACGAGGCTACCTGGCCGCCGTCGCCGAAGCGGGCAGCAGCCCCTGCGCATGACGACGCATGTCGAACGAGGGGTCCATCAGCGTCGTCATCCCAAGTCCGGTCAGTGCGGCCAGCATCAGCTCGGCGCGTCGCTCGGCCTCCTCCGGTGGCAGCTGTGGCTCCTCCCGCTGCCACGCGTCGGCGAACCGCTCCACACGCCGACGGTGGCTGCGCAACACCCGCGCGGCGATCGCCGGGTCGGTCAGCCCACGCCCGGCCAGCTGCAGGTAGATGCGGGCGATCGGCGAGGAGCCGGTCATGAACGCCACGAACGCGTCCACCAGGTCGGCGAGCGAATCGGACCCGACCCCGGCCGGGTCCGGGTCGACCGCATCGATCGCTTCGCGGACCACCTCGAAGACGGCGTCGTCCTTGGAGTCGAACAGGTTGTAGAAGCTGCCCGCTCCGACGCGCGCCTGGTCGGTGATGGCCTTGAGCGTCACCCCTTCGATGCCGAACTCGGAGAGCAGTCGACGCGTCGCCGCGAGGATGCGCTCACGGGTCTCCAAACCCACGCGGTACCGGGCCACGACGACTCCTTGACGGACCTGCCGACACACGAACGGTAGCGCTCGAGGTCCGGCCGCTGGCTGACCCGGGCGGCCGGGTGGCGCATCGGGACTTGCAGAAATGGAGCGTACACTCCAATATGTAGCATGCGCTCCAAGATGGAGGCGTGGCCGGGACGCACCGCTCCGGCGGTCGGGACGCGTGAGGGAGCCGCGCGAGCGACGGTGGAACCAGAGAGGACACAGCCGTGAGCCACTACCGCAGCAACCTCCGAGACATCGAGTTCAACCTCTTCGAGGTGCTCGGTGCGGACGCCTACTTCGGCACGGGACCGTTCGACAGCGTCGACGGCGAGCAGGCCCGCATGCTCCTGAGCGAGCTCGACCGCTTCTGCCGCGAGTCGATCTGGGCGGACTCGTTCGTCGACGCCGACCGTGAGCCGCTGGAGCTCTCACCGGAAGGCGACGTCACCATCCCCGAGCGCCTCGACGCCGCGCTGAAGGCGTTCTACGAGGCCGGCTGGCACCTCATGCCGCTGCCGACCCACCTCGGTGGTTCCGGGGCACCGCCCACGATCCGCTGGGCGAGCACGGAACTGCTCGCCGGCAGCCACGCCACGGCCAGCCTGTGGCCGATCGGGTCGCTGATGGGCGGCATCATCGACAAGATCGGTACCGAAGGGCAGAAGGAGCGCTTCGGGCAGCCGATGATCGACCGTTGCTGGGGCGGCACGATGGTCCTGACCGAGCCGGATGCCGGCTCTGACGTCGGTGCCGGCACCACCAAGGCCACCTTCGTCGAGGAGGCCGGGGACGACGACCTCGGCGCCGTCTACCACCTCGAAGGGGTGAAGCGGTTCATCACCTCGGCGGACGCCCAGACCCATGAGAACACCGTCCACCTGGTGCTGGCACGGCCCGAGGGGGCCGGCCCCGGCACCAAGGGCCTGAGCCTGTTCATCGTCCCCAAGCGCCACGTCGACGCCGACGGCAACGTCGGGGAACGCAACGGCGTCCGGGTCTCCAACCTCGAGAAGAAGATGGGGATCAAGGGCTCGGCCACCTGCGAGCTCTCGTTCGGCCTCGACGGCACCCCGTGCGTCGGCTACCTCGCCGGCGACGTCCACGAGGGCATCAAGCAGATGTTCCTCGTCATCGAGTACGCCCGGATGATGGTCGGAACCAAGGCCATGGCGACGCTCTCCACCGGCTACCTCAACGCGCTCGACTACACCAAGATCCGCGTCCAGGGTGCGGACCTGACCGAGATGGCCGACAAGACCGCGCCCAAGGTCGAGATCATCAACCACCCGGACGTGCGCCGGATGCTGATGGAACAGAAGGCCCACGCCGAAGGCATGCGGGCGCTGGTGATGTACGCCGGTTGGGTGCAGGACCAGGCCCAGCTCGCCTCCGCGGAGGACACCGGTGACGGCGCGGACCACGACGAGCATGATCGCTGGATCGCCCGTGAGGACCTGCTGCTCCCGTTGGTCAAGGGGTACTGCTCGGAGAAGGCCTACGAGCTGTTGTCGCTGTCGCTGCAGACGTTCGGTGGGTCCGGCTACACCCAGGACTACCCGATCGAGCAGTACATCCGTGACGCACGGATCGACAGCCTCTACGAGGGCACGACCGCGATCCAGGCGCTGGATCTGCTGTTCCGCAAGATCGTCCGCGATCAGGGCACGACCCTGACGTGGCTGGCCGATCAGATCCGGGAGGTGGTCAAGGCCGGCGGCGATCAGGACCCGTTCGCCAGCGAGCGGCACCAGCTCGGCGACGCGCTCGAGCAGGTGCAGGGCCACCTCGGGGTGCTGATCCAGCACGCGATGGCGTCCCAGGACGAGGCTCAGCGGACCGAGATCTACAAGACCGGCCTGCACTCCACCGCGTTCCTCGAGTCCCTGGCCGAGGTCACGATCGGCTGGCTGCTGCTGCGCCACGCGGAGGTCGCCAACGACCGGCTCGAGGCCCACGCAGCGGGCACCGACGAAGCGTTCTACCGCGGCAAGGTGGCCAGCGCCCGTTGGTTCGCTCGCCACGTGCTGCCGAAGGTCGCCCTGCGCAAGGCGGGGGCCGAGCAGGAGGACGGCGCGCTGATGGACCTGCCGGCGGAGGCGTTCTGACCGACCACAGCCCACGCCGCCAGAGGGCAGGGAGCCGAACCGGGTTGGGGACCGGACCGCGCCAGGTCCGGCCCCCAACTCGTCGACGCGTCGCGAGCCCGCTCCGTCGCCAGACCGCCCGACCGCCGACGGTCAGCGACCGCGCCGCGGTACCGTTGTCGACTGCGTCCGCGACCGCGGACGAGGACCGGCGTTGGCTGGTGCCACCTCGGCGGTGAGGGATCGGATGAGCTCAGGTTCGCGGGCAGACCGCGGTGCCAAGCAGCGGGGATCGACCGGTTCGGCCAAGAAGGCCGCACGCCCACGCCGTCGTCGCTGGCGTCGCTGGCTGCTCGGCCTGCTGGTCATCCCGTTGCTGGCGCTCGGGGCGGTCGGGCTGCTGGCCTTCTACCTGATCTTCTCCAGCGTGCCGCTCCCCGACGATCTCACCACGACCTCCTCGGTCGTCCACGACCACGACGGCGAGGAGGTCGGCGGCCTCCTCGGCGAGATGGCACGGGAGGACGTTCCCCTGGGATCGTTGCCGGACCACGTTCCGGCGGCGGTGCTCGGCGCCGAGGACCGCGGCTTCTACGACCACTACGGCGTGTCGGTCCGTGGCGTCGCTCGAGCGCTGTTCACCAACGTGCGGGCCGGCGAGGTCCAGGAGGGTGGCTCGACCGTCACCCAGCAGTACATCAAGAACGCGGCGCTCACCCCGGACCAGACCTACACCCGCAAGGTCGAGGAAGCCGCCCTCGCCATCAAGATGGAGCGCGAGTTCGACAAGGACGAGATCCTCGAGAGCTACCTCAACACGATCTACTGGGGCCGCGGCACCTTCGGGATCGAAGCCGCCGCCCGTACCTACTTCGACGTGCCGGCGGCCGAGCTCAGCCCCAACCAGGCGGCGACGCTGGCGGGGATCATCGCTGCACCGGAAGCGTTCGACCCCGGCGACAACCCGCAGCGGGCCGATGAACGTCGTCGCTTCACCCTCAACGGTATGCGCGAGATGGAACGTCTGACCGAGGACGAGTACCAGCAGCTCGTCGACGAGGGCCTCCCGCAGGTCAGCGACCGTGCGGTGATCGACCAGGGCCCCAACGCCTACTACCTCGATGCCGTGCGGCGTGAGCTCGGTTCCAACCCGCAGTTCGCCCAAGGCGAGGTGTTCCGCGGTCTACGGATCCACACCGAACTCGACACCTCGATGCAGGCCGCCGCCCAGGAGGTGCTGGCGGACGCGGTCGCCGAGGGCCCCACCGACACCGGCGCGATCGTCACCATCGACCCGGCCACCGGCGGCGTCCGCGCGGTGGCCGGTGGACCGGACATCGACCAACAGTCGTTCAACACCGCGATCCGGGCGGTGAGGCAGCCAGGGTCGACGTTCAAGACCTTCACCCTCCAGGCGTTCATGGACGCGGGCTGGTCTCCCGACTCGACGTTCGCCGCACCCGCGGAGATCGAGATCGAGGACGAGGACGGTGACGACGCCACGATCCGCAACTTCGGCGGCTCCAGCTTCGGTGAGCAGACGGTGCGGCAAGCCACCGCCTCCTCGACCAACACCGTCTACATGCAGATGCAGGAGGAGATCGGCCGAGGTGCCGTCATCGATGCGGCCAGCGCGGCTGGTCTGCCGGTCGACGCCTCCGACGAGGTCCTCAGCACCGATCGCAGCGGACCGGTGCTGCAACCGTTCGCGACGTTGACGCTGGGCGTCGCATCCGTCACCCCGCTGGAGATGACCAGCGCGCACGCCACCTACGCCGCCGAGGGGCAGCGGGTCCGTCCCCGGTTCGTCACCAGGGTCGAGGACCTGGACGGCCGGATCCTCTACGAGCCCGGCCCCCGCGACTCCCAGTCGGTCGACACCGAGATCGCGCGCGCCGTCACCGACGTCCTTCGGGGTGTGGTCACCGACGGCAGCGGCACCAGCGCGGCGCTCGAGGACGGCCGCCAGGTCGCCGGCAAGACCGGAACGACCCAGGAGGGTCGAGACGTCTGGTTCTCGGGCTACATCCCGCAGCTGTCGACCAGCGTGTGGCTCGGCAACCTCGACAACACCCCGATCGAAGCGGAGAACGCCACCGGTGGCGGGCTCGCCGCACCGGTGTGGCGTGACTACATGAACCGTGCCGTCGAGGGCATGGACATCCTGGAGTTCACGCCACCATCGATCGACCTGGAGCTGTTCGACGGTGAGCCCGAGGAAGAGTGTCCGGACGGCTACTCCTTCGCGGATCCACCGAGCGAAGCGGACGAGGACGGGTTCTTCCCCGACATCCTCGTCGACATCACCGACGAGGACGGCCGGCCCTGCGTCGAGGAGAAGCCGGAACTCGACCAGTGTCCGGCCGGCTACGAGTTCGCCGATCCGCCGACGGAGGAGGACGAGTTCGGGCGCTTCCCGGACGTCCTCGACGAACCGCGGGACTTCCAGGGGCGTCCCTGCGTCGAGGTGCTCGGTGAGCC
>SKNP01000109.1 GCA_007120485.1 Nitriliruptoraceae bacterium | reverse complement strand
AGCACCATCGCGGTGTCGAGGTGGAGCCCGTCGTGCTCCTCCGCCAGCGCGACGAACGCCGCGTCGGGGTCGGGGGCGCCCAGGTGCGCCACCACCAGCCGCAACCCCGGGAAGCGCCGGAGCAGACGGGCGATGCCGTCCGGCCCGCAGTAGTCGGCGCCACCCTCCACGCCGTACACCGCTGACGCGTGGATGACCACCACCACCCCGGCGTCGACCAGCCGCCCCCAGACCGCGTCGAGCGACGGGTCGTTCGCGTCGAACCGGCCGACCTGCAGGTGGACCTTCGCGACCCGGCCGCCCCGCTCGATCGCGTCGGCCACGTACCGCTCGACGCCGGGTTCCGGGAAGAACGTGAAGGTCGGCAGCACCGCGTCGTCGCGCTCGGCCAACGCCAGCGTGTACTCGTTGCACCAGGTCGCCACGTCCGGACGGTGCGCGTAGGCGAGCGCTGGATGGATGACGACCCCGAGCGCCCGCAGCGTGGCGAGCCGGGTCACCTCGTCGGCGCGGTAGGTCACCGGCCAGGGCGGGTCGTCCAACGTGTCGAAGAACCGCCACACGGCCTCCTGCAGCCGGGGTGGCAGGACGTGCACGTGGACGTCGAGGTACCCAGGGACACCCAGCGCGGCGACGAACGGCGCGCAGTCGTCGTCGTGCCGGGGGAAGGCCGACGCGGGCACGACCCCCGTGCTCGGTACCGCAGCGCGATCCGACACGTCCAGCTCCCGGGAGGTAGGGCCGCGGAGGCTACGCTGCGCGGGCCCGTGACCGCGCGGTCGGCGCGTGACGGCTTCCAGGGTCCATCGCCACCACCGAGGTCGATCGTGAGCGCTCCCGACGGGCACGATGGGGTGGGTCGAGCGCCCCGCGGCGACGTCGACGAGCCCGCCCTCGACGGGCAGGCTGCCGTTGACCTGAGCGACGACGGGCCTCGCGACGAGTGCGGCGTGGTCGGCATCTACGCGCCCGGCGAGGACGTGGCCACGCTGACCTACTTCGGGCTGTTCGCGCTCCAGCACCGCGGGCAGGAGTCCGCCGGGATCGCCGCCTCCGACGGGCGTCGCATCGTGGTCCACAAGGACATGGGGCTGGTCAACCAGGTGTTCGCGACCACCGGGCTGGCCGCGCTGCAGGGCGACCTGTCGATCGGCCACTGCCGCTACTCGACCACGGGTGCGTCCTCGTGGGTCAACGCCCAGCCGCAGTACCGCGAGACCTCCGTCGGTGGGGCCATCACGCTCGGGCACAACGGCAACCTGGTGAACGCCGCCGAACTCGCCGAGAAGCTGGGGGAGTCCGGCAACGACTCGGAGGTCATGGCGGCGCTGCTGGTCCACGAGGCGGAGTCGCGGACCGGGCTGGAGGACGCCATCCTCGCGACCGCCCCCCGGCTCGTCGGCGCGTACTCCGTGGTCGTGATGGACCGCGAGCGGCTGTACGGGTTCCGCGACCCACACGGCGTGCGGCCCCTGCAGATCGGCCGGCTGCCCAGCGGTGGGTGGGTGATCGCCTCGGAGAGCGCCGCGTTGGACATCACCGGCGCGGTGCTCGTCCGCGACGTCGAGCCCGGCGAACTGGTGATCATCGACCAGGACGGCCTGCGCAGCCGCAGCTTCGCGCCGCCCACACGGCACTACTGCCTGTTCGAGTGGGTCTACCTCGCCCGTCCCGATCACCGCCAGGATGGCGGCAGCGTCCTGTACGCGCGGCGGTCGATGGGGCGCCAGCTGGCCCGGGAAGCGCCGGTCGAGGCGGACCTGGTGATCCCCGTGCCGGAGGCCGGCCGCGACGCGGCGGCGGGCTTCGCCGCGGAGGCGCAGCTGCCGTTCGCTGACGGGCTGGTCAAGAACCGCTACGTCGGCCGGACCTTCATCCAGCCCACCCAGTCGTTGCGGCAGTTGGGCATCCGGCTGAAGCTCTCACCGGTTCGAGAGATCGTCGAGGGCCGACGGCTGATCGTGGTGGACGACTCGATCGTCCGCGGCAACACCGCGCGGCAGCTGGTGGCGATGCTGCGGTCCGCGGGGGCCGCCGAGGTGCACCTGCGGGTCACCTCGCCGCCCATCGCGCACCCGTGCTACTACGGCATCGACATGGCCAGTCGGGCGGAGCTGGTCGGGGCGGACCTGTCGGTCGAGGAGATCCGCGAGTTCATCGACGCGGACTCGCTGCACTACATCTCGTTGGACGGGTTGATCGACGCGACGCCGACCCCGCGCGACGAGCTGTGCACCGCCTGCTTCTCCGGCGACTACCCGATCCCGGTGCCCGCCGAGGACGCACGGTTGGCGCAGACCCAGCTGGAGTTCGACCCGGCGGGCTGATGTCGTGGGGGCCGTCGGCTCGGCGACGTTGCTGTCGTGGTGTCCATCGGCTTCGACGGGCTGATGCCGTGGGCATCATCGGCTCGGCGATGATCCCCGTGCACCGTTGCCCGCCGGTCAGCGGGCCAGTTGTTCGCCGACGTGGGCGCGGAGGCGGTCGACGTTGACGTTACGTTCGGCGCTGACCCACAGGACCTCGCCGCGTTCCACCCCGCAGCCGGCCGCCAGGTCCCGCTTGCGGCGCTCGCGCTGGGAGGACTTCACCTTGTCGTGCTTGGTGGCGACGATCGTGAACGGGACGTCCATGTCCCGCAGCCAGGCGAGCACCTCCTTGTCCAGCGCGGTCGGCCCGACCTCGCCGTCGATCAGCAGCAGCGTGTCGACCAGCGGTTCGCGCTGCGCGAGGTACCGGCCCAGCCGGCGCTTCCAGGCCGCCCGGTCGGTCGCGGAGACCTTGGCGTAGCCGTAGCCGGGCAGATCGATCAAGGTCGCGCCGGTCGGGGCGATGAAGCAGATCAGCTCCCGCGTCCGTCCGGGTGTCTTGGAGGTCCGGGCGAGCTTCTTGCTGCCCCCGATCGCGTTGACGATCGTGGACTTGCCCACGTTGGAGCGGCCGATGACCGCGACCTCGGCCGGGCTGTCCGGCAGGTCGCGGATGTCCTCGACGCCGCGGTGGAAGGTGAGGGAGATGGGGGGAGTCATGGGCGCAGTGTCGCGCATCGCGGCGGGACCGTGCGCCGTGGCCGCCGGCCCGCCGGCCAGATGGCCCGGATGGCGGACGCTCGAGCGGTTCGAGCGCGTCAGCCGTCGCTGACGTCGATCCGGTCGCAGCCGCCGCCGTCGGTGGTGACCACGGCCTCGCCCTCAGCGACGCCGGTGTCCTCACCGTCGACGGTGGTCTCCTCACCCGGCTCCACCAGTGCCTCGAAGGTGAAGACCTCGCCGGTCGACGGCCGGTACAGCGCGGGGGTCTCATGACCGTCGCAGGTCCAGTCGCCGAACAGCAGCTCGTCGCCGGCGTCCGCGCCCAGATCGAACCGACGCTCCGTGCCATCCGCCATCGGCACCACCAGCTGCGCGCCGTCCCAGCTGACCGGGACGCTGCAGCCGCGACCCTCCACGTCCGCGAGGATCGCGTCCGCATCGGGATCCTCGACCTGCTCGCAGGGCTCGGCCGGCTGCCGCTCGGTCGTCGTGTCGTCCACCACCTCGCCGTTGCCAGCTGCGACCTGCTCGGTGTCCGGGGATCCGTCGCCCAGCGTGAGCCACAGCACGACCACGATGGGGACGAGCAGGACCAGGGCCGCGGCGGTGAGCAGCAGCGGCCGAGGGATCCTCCGGGTCGCCTCCCCGCGGTGATCGGCTGCGGACGGCGGTGCCGGCCCGAACAGTTGCGTCGCGGACCGGCCACCATCGGCCGCGGGGGTCGCCGGCACCGGTGGGAGGTCCGGTACCCCGACCGGCTCGGCGGCCGTCGGTGGTGGCGTCGGTGGCTGGGGCTCCGAGGCGGATGGTGCCGGTTGCCGGCCGTCGGGGTCGCTCGCCGGTGACGGCCCTCCATCCCCGGGCTCCGGGTCCTGGGCCGGTTCCCGGTCGCCGGTCGGTTCCCTGCCAGCGGTGGGCTGCCCGCGGTTGGTCGGTTGGGCGAGGCCGGTGGGCTGCTCGCGGT
>SKNP01000297.1 GCA_007120485.1 Nitriliruptoraceae bacterium | reverse complement strand
CCCAGGACCGCCCAGGACCGACGTGGCGAGACGGCCTGGCCAAGCTTCGTGCGAGGGGGAGCGGTGGAGCGACGCCCGAGCGAGCGGGTCGGACCGCCCCGATCGGCCGGACCGACCGGGGGTGACGACCCCACCCACCTGGGTGATGGGTCGTTCGACGACCCGGAGAGCGCTGTGCCCACCGACGACCACACCGACGCGACCCCGCCGCCCGACGGGCCGGGGGAACCCGATGTGGCCGAGGCCGGACCGTCGGACGCCGACGGGCTCTCGCTGCCGGTCTCGCAGGAGGTCGGCGAGGCCGACACCCACCGGCCGTGGCCGGACCGGTCGCACCTGGGCGAGCGCTACGCGCTGCAGGAGCCGATCGCCTCCGGTGGTGCCGCGATCGTGTGGCGGGCCTTCGACGAGAACCTGGCACGCACGGTCGCGATCAAGCTGCTCCACCCCCACCACGCCACCGACCCCACGGTGGTGGAACGGTTCGAGCGGGAGTCCCGCGCGTCCGCGCAACTCAACCACCCCAACGCCGTGCGTATCTACGACACCGGCCGCGAAGGTGACCTCGTCTACCTGGTGATGGAACACGTGGACGGGCCGAGCCTCCGCGACGTCGTCCGCAGCCACGGGCAGCTCGATCCGATGGCGGTCGCCGCGCTGGGCGAGCAGGTCGCCGCGGCCCTGGGCGAGGCCCACGACCACGGCCTGGTCCACCGCGACATCAAACCCGCCAACATCCTCATCGCCTCCGACGGCACCGTGAAGGTGACCGACTTCGGTATCGCCAAGGCGCTCACCAGCGGTGACGCGACGTTGACCTCACCCGGCACGATCGTTGGGACCGCCGCCTACGTCGCGCCCGAGCAGCTCGAGGACGGCGACATCGACGCGCGAGCCGACATCTACGCGCTCGGCATCGTCCTCCACGAATGCCTCACCGGCCGTCCCGCCTTCACGGGCGACACGCCCACAGCGACCGCGGCGATGCGGCTGACCCACGACGTGCTCCCACCTCGGCAGCTGCGGGCCGACGTGCCACGCGCCCTCGACGACATCGTGGTGCGCAGCACCCGCCGTGACCGCAAGGACCGCTTCGCGGACGGCGGCCTCATGGCGGCGGCGCTGGCGCCGCTGGTCACCAGCAAGCCGAGCGAGGTCACCTCCGGCCTCGTCGACGATGCCCCTTCCAGCGACCCCGACGCGCTGACCGTCGACGAGCGGACCGCCTCGGGGCCCATGCCGGCGACCCGCCGCGAGTACGCCCGCCGCCTGTCATCGGCGTTCGTCGGCGGCATCGTGCTGGCCGTCGTGACGGTCCTCGCCTACGACGCGATGAGCTCCGACGAGCCGACGGAGACCGCGGTCCAGCAGCAGACGTGGCCGGTCGAGGACGTCGCGGTCTTCGACCCGGTCGATCCCGACCGCGGCGACGACTCGGACGAGGCCGCGTTCGCGGCCAACGATCCCCAGACCCAGTGGCGGTCCGATGCCTACGACGAGCCGGACTTCGGCGAGGACCGCGAGGGCATCGGGCTGGTGTTCGACCTCGGCGAGGAACAGGACGTCCGCGGGATCAACCTCGATCTGGTCCGCGGCGGCTTGGACGTGGAGATCTACGCGACCTCCACGCTGCCACCGACCGAGGCCGGACCGGAGGCCTGGGGGGAACCACGGGCCTCGCAGGTCGCCACCTTGAGCCAGCACCCGTTCCGGTTCAGCTCCACCTCGGAGCGGTACTGGCTGGTGTGGATCACCGGGCTCTCCGCCGACAGCGCCGGTGAGTACACCGCGGAGGTCGCCGACGTCGAGTTCCTCGGGCCGACGTGACCCCCGACGACCCGGGCCGTCCGTCCCCCGCCGACGCTGGTGGCACGCCTCGCGACAGCGACGAGGTGGTCCTGGCGACCTACGTCGACACCGCGCGCTCGGCCGGGGAACGCCAAGCCGCGTTCGAGGTGCTGCTGCGGCGGTTCCAGCGGCGCGTGTTCGCCGTGTGCCTCCAGGTGCTCGGCTCACCGGAGGATGCGGAGGACGCCACCCAGGAGACCTTCGTCCGCCTCGCCCGCAACGCCGACGGGTTCCGGGGCGACGCGAAGCTCTCCACCTGGCTCTACCGGGTCGCCCGCAACGTCTGCACCGATCACGTCCGGCGCGATGCGCGTCGCCCGAGCACCCCGGTCGCTGACGTCGAGCAGGTGATCGACCGACCCGACACCGCGGACGACCAGCTCGGCGTCGAGGTCGGTGACGAGCTCCGCCGGGCCCTCCACCAGCTCGAACCCGGGGCGCGCCGCCTGCTGCTGCTGGTCACGGTGGAGGGGCTGTCGTACGAGGACGCTGCCGCGCTGGCGGATCTGCCCGTCGGCACGGTCAAGAGCCGGGTCTCGCGCGCCCGCGTGCGGCTCGGTGAACTGCTGGCGGCGTCGGAGGCGGCCGCGGACGACCCACCGCCCGCCGACGCCCCGACCCCGACGCCACCTCCGCGCAGCTCCGCGCCACGTGGGCCGCCGGCGCGGCCAACGTGAACCCACCGGGCCGTGCGCTGAGCGACCCGACGGACCTCGCACCGCATCCGGGACGTCCCACCGTGGACGCCCCGTGCCCCCTCCCCGCCCCTGCCCTTGCCCACGTCCGAGACGAGGAAGCCCTGGTGGATCCCACCGAGCGCCTCACGGCCTACCTCGACGGCCAGCTCACCCCCGATGAGCACGCCGCCGTGGAAGCCGAACTGGCCACCGACCCGCGCCTGCGTGCGGCGTTGGCGGACCTGCAGCGCGCCGATGCGGCGTTGGACGAGGCTGCACCCACCGCGATGCCACCGGGGGCGGCCGACCGGCTGCGCTCGCATGTGCGCCCGGTCCTCGACGAGCTGACCGAACCGGAGACCGCCTCCACCGACGGCAGGCAGACGCCGGCGCCGGCCTCCGGATCGGCCGGTGACGAGCTCAGCGCCCGTCGGTCGTCGAGGTGGCAGGCACCGCTGGCGATCGCGGCCGCGGTCGTCGGCGTGCTGGTGGTGGGCGGCGTCGTGGTCTCGGGCCTCCAGGACGACGACGCCGAGGTGGCGTCGACGGACGAGATGGCCGACGCGGACGTCATGGAGGACCCGACCGACGACGCCGGGGAACCGGACGTGGAGCTCGAGGAGGCGCCGGAGCAGGAGGCTGACGACGCTGCCGAGCTGGCGGCGCCGCTGCCCGATGCGCCACCGGTCGTGGACGACGGCGCCGACCTCGACGACGCGCGGGTCCAGGCCGTCCTCGACGGCGAGGAGCTCCAGCAGGTCCGAGACCTCCAGCTCGGCAGCCCGGAAGGCGACGAGATCGCGGCGGACTGGCAGCGCGAGCTCGGGGTCGGGCCGACGGACACGCCAGACGAGGGTGTGGAGAGCGAGGCTCCCGATGCGTCCGACGTCGGCGAGCCGCCGGTCACCCGCTCGGGCGAACCGCTCGACGAGCGTGCGGCGGAGGACCTCGCCCGCTGCCTCGATGAGCTGCTCGATCCCGGGGTGACCGCCATCCCGGCCTACGTGGAGGTCGGCACGTTCGATGGAACGCCCGCGCTGCTGGTCGGCCTGGTCACCGTCGACCCGGAGACCTCGACGTTCGTCCGCAGCGAGGTCTGGGTCATCGAGCGGGCGACCTGCGAGGTGCTGCACTTCGAGCAGCAGTAGGGCCGGGGCGCCGCCCGCGGGACCGACGGTGGCGGTTGGTGCCCGTGGCGGCTGGCGTCGGTCGCCGGTGGTGGCTGGCGCCGGTCGCCGGTGGCGTCGGGGGCCGGTGGTGCCGGTCGCCGGTGGCGTCGGTCGGTGCTCAGCGTTGGCGGACCACGATCCAGCCGCCGTAGATCGCCGCCGGGTAGGCGAGGAACACCAGGCCGCCTCGTCCGGTGCCCACCCCGGCCAGGCCCATCGCGACCGCGACGGCGAACCCGGCGAGGGCCAGTGCCCCGGCCCGGATCGCCGGGGAGTTGCGCTCCTCGGTCGCCCAGTACACCGACCTGG
>SKNP01000025.1 GCA_007120485.1 Nitriliruptoraceae bacterium | reverse complement strand
GCGGAGCCCGATGGTGCTGTAATCGTTGACGTCGGCCAGCTTGAACAGCAGCCGCTGGCTGACCACGGAGGCGAACTTCATCGGCAGTGCCCCGGTCCGGTCGCCACCGACCACGAACACGATGCCGACCGCGGGGCCCTCGGAGAACAGCCGACGGAAAGCATCGGCGATGTCCTGTCCGTCCAGCCCCTCGTGTTCGGCCAGGAACGCGGCGATGCCGTCGATGAGGACGACCTGGCGGGGTTGCGCCTCCCGGGTGGGGGCGTCCAGCTCGCGGCGGCGATCGAGCTCCTTGCGGAGTCGGCGCACGAGCCGGAACTGCGGCTCACGGTCGTTGGCGCCGATCACCTCGCCGACGTGCGGCAGGGCCGACAGCGCGTCCAGGTCCCCGGCGCCGAAGTCCAGGGCGTAGAGGTGGCAGCGGTCGGGCGGGTCGGTCAGCGCCAGTGCGCACGCCACGCTGATCAGGGCGGTCGTCACCCCGCTACCGACCATGCCGAACAGCGCGAGGTGGCCGTCCGGTGGGGACCAGCCGACCGGGACCTGCCGCTGCCGGTCCGGCTCGTCGGCCATCGCGAACACGACGGGGTCGCGCTCGGCGACGTCGTGGTCGGCGGCGTGGTCCTGGTCGGGCCGGTCGGGCCGGTCGTGCCGGTCGGGCCGGTCGGGCCGGTCGTGCCGATCGGGCCGGTCGTGCCGGTCGGCCAGCTCGAGCAGGTCCAGTCGCTCGGGCAGCATCGGCAGCCAGGGACGTCGAGGTGCTGGGCGGCCGGTCCGCTCCCACGCCGCCCGGGCGGCCTCGACCAGCCGGTGCAGGTCGCTGGGCCCGGACGCGTCCCCGTCATCGGGGGTCGTGGGCTCGACCGTCCGGGGTCCGTAGCGCAGGGGTCGCAGGGTGACCCCGGAGCGTTCGCTGGCGGGGGCGGCCGCGGTGGACAGCGGGGTCTGGGCGAGTTCGACGTCGCCCGGTCCGAGCCGGATGTAGGCCCGCCCGGGGTGGGCTCGGCTGAGTTCGGCGGCGTCGTCACGGTCGATGATGTCGCTGGAGTCCCCGGCGTCCTGCACCCGCAGGGCGATGCGCAGGTTGGTGTTGGCCTTGATGTTGGCGTTGACGGCGCCGCGGGGCCGCTGGGTCGCCAGGATCAGGTGCACACCCAGGCTGCGACCCCGCTGGGCGATGCCGACCAGCGCCCCCAGGAAGTCCGGCAGCTCGGTCGCCAGCGTCGCGAACTCGTCGATCACCACCACCAGCCGGGGCATCGGTCCGAGCGGTGACCCGGCGGCGAGGTACTGCGGGAGGTCCTGCGCCCCGGCGTCCCGCAGGACCCGTTCGCGGTGGTGCAGCTCCGCCTCCAGCGATCGCAGCGCCCGTTCGCCCAGATGCTCGTCCAGGTCGGTGACCATCCCGACGGTGTGGGGCAGCCGCGCGCACTCGTCGAAGGCGCTGCCACCCTTGTAGTCGACCAGCACGAAGACGAGGTGGTCCGGGTCGAGCCGGGCGGCGAGCCCGGCGACCAGCGACCGCAGCAGCTCGGACTTGCCGGACCCGGTCGTGCCCCCGATCAGCCCGTGCGGGCCGTCGCGGACCAGATCGAGCTCCAGCACCTCGTCCTCGGTCCGGCCGATGGGGGTCGCCGGCGGCGGGTCCGGCAGGCCCTGGCCCCAGGCGCCCAACAGATCGTCGGTGCTGACCTCGTCCATCCCGAGCAGCGGCAGCAACCGCACCAGCGGGGGCAGTCCGGCCCCGACCACATGCAGTTCGGGATCCTCGAACCGCGCCAGGGCGCGGGCACACCGGCGAGCGGTCGCATCGTCCGCGCCGGCGACCACCAGGTCACCGACGTCCTCGCGCCGCTGCGGCAGCCGCAGCTGCGCATCACCGAGGTGGCTACCGAACTCGACCACATGGTCGCAGACCGCCGGTAGCTGGTCCTCGCGTTCCGCGAGCACGATGCCGGTCGCGGGGCCACCCGACCCGTTGAGCAGCTGACGGGCCGGTGCCCGACGGCCCCGCAGCAGCTCCGGATCGTCGACCACGTAACAGGTGGTCGGCCCGCTCGGCTGGTCGTCGGCGAACGCCGAGCGGATGGCAGGCTTGTCCCTGGGTTCGGCGGCGGCGACCAGCCCGTCCAGCAGCGCATCCGCGGTCTCGCGGTCACCGGCCAGCAGCCGCGTCGCGCCGGTCGCGTCCCGGGTGTGCGGCAGCCACTTGGTCCAGTCCCAGTCAGCACCGCCGTCGGCCGTGGCGGCGATCACCAGCCGCAGGTCGGCCGGCCCGTGGTGCACCGCGGCCTGGCACAGCAGGCTGCGCGCCAGCGCCAGTGCCGCGGTCCGGTCGCCGACGATGCCGATGACGCTGCCGTCGGAGAGGTCGACGTCGACCGGTGAGCGTGGCAGGTGATCGGTCCGCTCCAGCAGGTCGGTGAGTTCGTCGGGCGGCTCCCCGCGGGGTTCGGTCACCGGCGGGGTCCACGGCACCCGCCCGGTCCCGACCCGCAGGCGCAGGAAGTCGGGGTGGTCCGGTCGTCGTTGCCACAGGTTCACCGAGGGTGCGGTCGCGCGCCGCAGCACCTCCGGGAGGTCCGGGCGCTCCTCCTCCAACCGCTGGCGTGCGATGGTGCGGCGGTGGGCGAGGTCGCGCGCCAGCGTCTCCATGGCCGCCCGGAACTCGCGGTCGCTGGAGCGGTGCTCCTTCCTGGCCTGCCGCCGACTGGCGACCGTGTTGCCGATCAGCATCACCGGGGCCATCAGCATGAAGATCGCGTACAGCATGCGTCCGGTGACCGCGATCAGGATGCCACCGATCACCAGCGGGCCGAGCACGGAGATGATGTTGAACGCCCGGCCGCGGCTCCTGACCTCCGGGGGCTCGGGCGCAGCCAGCGGCCCCGGGTCCTCCGGCAGGGCGGTGCGCGGCGGACGGTTGAACGGGCTGGGCCCGGCGATGCCGCGGTCGAGCACGCGCAGCCGGTCGTCGTCCGGTTGGCGACGCAGGCACACGTGCACCGCGCCGAGCCGCACCAGCTCCCCCTCCGTGATCGGGGTCGGGCGCGTCACGGGCTCGCCCTCCACCCAGGTGCCGTTGCTCGACCCCAGATCGGTGATCGTCCAGCCGTCACCGTCGCGGTCGAGCCGGGCGTGCTGCCCGGACACCGACGGGTCGTCGAGGTCGATGTCCGCGCCGGCGTCACGGCCGATCACCAGCGTGTCCCCATCGAGGTGGTGCACCGTGCCGCTGCGCACCCCCGCGACGACCGCCAGCACCTCGACGTCCGCGGGGTCGCCCGGACGCGGCGGCGGGGGCGGTCCGGTGACGGTGGTCAGCACCGCACCCTCGTAGAGGGGGAGGTCGTCGATGGCGGTGGTCGCGTCGTGGTGGACGCCGTCGAGTTCGACGGCGGCACCGACCGCGTTCGCGACCGGGTCGACCAACGCCAGCAGGTCGGCGACCGACGCGTGCGCGTCGTCGACCTGCAGGTCGACCTCGTGGTCCCGCCCCCCGTGGGCGATCACGATGTGCACGGCCACCCCCCGTCGGCTCGCTCCGCCGGCCGGATGCTACGCCGCTACGGCACCGGGCGTGTGCTCGTCCCGGGGCCGACACGGCGCCCGAGCAGGACGGCCGCGGCGGCGCGCCCGTTCCGGTCGTGGCGGGTCCGGTTCGCGTCGGGCGCCGTCGGTCGCGATACTCCGCCGCCATGGTGTTCCGACGCAAGCCCGACCTGCCCCCCGAGCTCCACGAGCGCTGGTGGGCGTTCCTCGACTGCGCCGAGGTGATCGAGGGCGGTCGCCGTGTGCTGCTCGGCACCCTGCCGACCGGACGGGTCGAGCCGGCCCCGATCGGGGTCGGGACCGACGCCGTCCGCCGGGCGATCGCGGATGCCCGCGCGTGGATGCCCCGCTGGTACCTCGAGGACATCGATGCCGAATGGCAGGACTGCCAGGCCGCGCTCGACGCCGCGGAGGAAGGCTGCGACGAGGTCGATCAGGTCGCCGCGTCCACCGACGAACTCGAGGAG
>SKNP01000308.1 GCA_007120485.1 Nitriliruptoraceae bacterium | reverse complement strand
GGGCTGATCGTCGGGTCGCTGGCGGCGCAACAACGGCAGCTGGCTGACACCGATTCGCTGACCGGTCTGGGCAACCGACGTGAGGTCGAGCGGGCGTTGGAGTCGGCGACCGCGCGAACCCGCCGCCATGGCGCGCCGACCTGCGTCGCGGTGCTCGACCTGGACGGCTTCAAGGACTTCAACGACCAGCGTGGCCACGCCGCCGGCGACCGGGTGCTGGTCGAGGCCGCCGCCCGCTGGCAGGAGCTGGTCCGCGCCACCGACACCCTGTGCCGGACCGGCGGTGATGAGTTCCTGGTCGTGCTGGCCGGCTGCGAGCTCGACGAGGCACAGCGCATCGTGCGACGCATGGTTGCCGCCACCCCGGAGGGGGTGTCGTGTTCAGCCGGGTTGGCACGGTGGGACGGTCGCGAGCCGCCAGGCATGCTGATCGAGCGGGCCGACGAGGCCCTCTACACCGCCAAGACCGGGGGCGACGTGGCCGTTGCACCGGCACCGCCGAAGCCGGCCGAGGTCCACGGCGTCTGAACGTGCCGGGGTCGGGCGGACGACGAGGGGACGGACGACGAGGGGGCGGACGACGAGGAGGTCGCCAGATGCAGCAGGTGCGGTCAGGGTCACCCTACGAGGACGAGTACGGCTTCAGCCGGGCGGTGCGTGAGGGGGCCACGGTTCGTGTCGCCGGGACCGGACCGGTGTGGCCGGACGGCGGCTGCGACCCGGACGCGCAGACCCAGGCTGCACGCTGCTTCGAGATCATCGCCTCGGCCCTGCAGGAGTGCGGTGCGAGCCTCGACGACGTCGTCCGCACCCGCATGTACATCACCGACGCCAGTCTGGCCGAGCCGATCGGTCACGCCCACGCCCGGGCGGTGGGTCACGTCCGACCCGCGGCGACGATGGTCGTGGTCGCCGGGTTGGTCGATCCCCGCTGGATGGTGGAGATCGAGGCGGAGGCGGTGGTCGCCGGCGGCTGACCGCGTGTCGCGCCGACGGTTGACCGTTGGCGCCGTGCCGGTCGGCGGCTCACCGTCGGAGCACAGCTGACCGCCAGAGCCGCACGTCATCAGCCGTGACGGCCGGGCCGCCCTGTCCGCGCCGGCCGTTCGGCCCGACACTGGAACGGGAGCGGTCGACGCCCTCCGCGCCGCCGCGCCAGGACGAGGGACACACGGCTCGCGGCTGGGAGGTCTGGTCATGGCAACCCGGAGGAGCGTCACCCACAGCATCCGTGCTCCGCTCGCCGGAGTGGTCACGATCGCGCTCGTGGTCGGGGTCGCTGCCTGCGGCGACGACCCGGAACCCGAGGAGGGGCTGGCCGAGCAGCCAGCTGAGCAGCCAGCTGAGGAGCCGGTCGAGGAGCCGATCGAGGATGCCGAGCCGGTGACCGTCGACCTGGCCGACGACATCGAGCTTCCCTTCGACGTGTCGGTCGTCCACGCCGACGTCGAGTACCGCTTCACCGACCTGCGCATCTCCGAACTCGACCCCGGCACGGCGGAGATGGCCGATGTGATGGATGCCGAGGACTTCGCCTTCATGATCGAGCAGGCCCGCCAACGCGGTGACCTCGACGGTGCGTACCTCTACGTCCCGATCACGCTCGTCAACCAGCACACCGAGTCGGTGAACCTCAGCAGCGACAGCTTCCGGCTGTTGGACACCGACCAGCTGGCGCGGGCGCCACACAACTACCCGTCGACCCTCCTGTCCGCCGGGGCTGCGGAGGAGTTGGAGGTCGTGTTCGAGCTCGCCGACGACGACCTGACCGATCTGCACCTGCAGCTTGGCGACACCGAGGAGGTCCCCACCCTGATCGAACTCCCGGAGGGGCACGTCGTCGACCCGGGCTACCCGATGGACGTGACCGTCGAGGCCGACGGGCGGATCGTCCACCCGGCCTTCGTCGGACCGACCAACACCATCGACCTGGACGTCGCCGTGACCGAGGTGACCGTCGGGGTCGACCTGCTGCCGGAGCTGGAGGCCAGCTGGCAGGTCGGTCGGCGCGTCACGGCCGGCCACCGCTACCTGCACGTCGGCCTGGAGGTCGACAACCTCGGCGGTGATGGCCTGCACGACGACCACGACGGCTTCGCGCCCGACGAGGCCGCGTTCCAGCTGTTCATCGACGGGGTCGCGACCGCACCGACGTCGGCCCAGCTGTCGATCGACCAGATGCTGCTGCCGGGCAACCGCGCGGACCTCGTGCTGGTGTTCGAGGTACCCGTCGGCGTCGAGGAGGTGATGCTCGAGCTCGGCGTCGAAGAGCCGCTGGAGGTCGAGCTCGTGCTGGGCGATCTGCCGCGCGTGCTCGGGGAAGGGTGAGCGCGAGACCACGCGGAGGTCCGGTTACCCCCACCTCGAGCCGAGGATCGAGGTGAGGGGATGGCCGGACCTCAGGTCATGACGTCGCGGCGACGGAACCCCAGCAGCCCGAGCGCACCTGCCACCAGCGCCAGGCCGGTCAACAGCAGGATGGGGGTCAACCGGAACGACTCGGCCGGGACGAGCGGCACGTGGGTGAAGGGGGAGAGGTTCATCACCGCCTGCGACAGGCCGAGCAGGTCACCGAGTTGCCCCATGACGAAGCTGCCGGCGACCAGCGCCCAGCCGACCCCGGCGGCGAACCGAGGGAGGAAGGCGAACGTGGTCACCGTGATCGCCGCGATCAGGACCGCCGCCGGCCACTGGACCGCGCCGGCAGCGAGGAAGGCGGCGATCCCGTCGACGAGGTCGCCCGTGGCGAAGCCGTAGCTCGTCCCGGCCGCGAGGCCCGCAGCCAGCAGGATCGCTCCACTGCCGGCGATCGCCAGGATCGCGTAGGTACCGAGCCACCGCACGCGATGCACCGCCGTGGCCAGCAGCGGCTCGAGTCGTTCGCTGCTCTCCTCGCTGCGTGCCCGGGTGACGGTCTGGACCCCGAAGGCGGCCGCGACGATGCCCATGATCCCCATGATGAACGCGACGTAGACGTCGACCAGCGATCCGTCGACGGCCATCTGCTCGAAGGTGGCCGCGAGGTCCTCGCTGAGCCCGACCAACTCCTCGGCCCCGTCGGCCAGCCCGCCCAGCGCCCCCGCCAGGACCATCACCCCGGCGATCCAGCCCACGAGCCCACCTCGGTGGAGCCTCCACGCGAGCCGCAGCGGTGAGCGCAGCCGGCCCGCCGCGCCGGTCGGACCGGGGCGCGTCGCCACCAGCGCCCCGCCCAGGTCCCGGCGCGACGCGAGCGCCACGGACGTGGCCAGCAGCACGACGATCGTCAGGGCGAACAGGCCGAGGACGTCGAGGTGGTCGCCACCGAACGGTCGTACCTGCTGGCCCCATCCGATCGGGGACAGCCACGAGGGCCAGGCGCTGACGAGTTCGACGCCGCTGGCGGCGACCTCGCCGGCGGCGTCACCGACGGCGCGCAGCAGGAACGCCAGGCCGAGCACGATGCTGGCAAGCCCGCTCGCGCTGCGCTGGTGTTCGACGAGTTGGGCGGTCACGGCGGCCACGGCGCCGAAGGTCATCCCGACCCCAGCCAGGGCGCCACCGGCGGCCAGCGAGCCGGTCACCGGCAGGTCCTGTGCGAGCAGGACCAGGCAGATGGTGGCGCCCAGGATCAGGTTGGCCGCCAGGGTGACGAGGGTGGCGGCGGCGAGTCGTGCGTGGTGGCCGACCACCGCGGAGCCGAGCAGGTCCGCTCGGCCGGTCTCCTCGTCCTGCCGGGTGTGGCGCACCATCGTCTGGATGCTCATCAGGCCGGTGAGCACGGCGAGGACCCCGAACGCCTCCATCATGGTCAGGGCCCCGACGCTGGTCCCGGTGGCGGGTCCATCGAAGGCGCGGGCGAGGCGGTTCGCGGCGGCGAACGCGGCGGCGGCCTCGCGTTCCGCCGCCGTGGTGTACAGCCCGGCGATGCTCGCGACGCTGGCGACGACGAGCACGCCCAGTGCCACGATCCAGGTCGTGAGGGCCACGCGGTCGCGGCGGATCCCCAGCCGCAGCAGCCGGCCGGTGCCGGTCAGCGCCGTCATGC
>SKNP01000142.1 GCA_007120485.1 Nitriliruptoraceae bacterium | reverse complement strand
GTGACCCGGGCGGCCGCCAGGTGCTGGCCACCACGGTGCGTGGGCTGGTCCGCCACCGCAGCATCTACCTCGTCCCGCGTGACGACGGCGAACTGCTCGTCGGTGCCTCGCAGGAGGAGCGGGGCTTCGACACGTCGGTCCTGGCCGGCGCCACCCGCGAACTGCTCGACGACGCGACCCGGATCGTGCCCGGCGTGGACGAACTCGAACTGACCGAGACGATCGCGGGGCTGCGTCCGACCACACCGGACAACGCTCCGGTGATCGGCCACGGCTCGCTGGAGGGGCTGCTGCTCGCGACGGGCCACCACCGCAACGGTGTGCTGCTGACCGCGATCACCGCCGACGCCGTCGCCGAACTGGCCACCGGTGGCGAACCCGACCCGGTCCTGGCGGTGGCCTCCCCCGAGCGATCAGCCCTCCGAGCTCGCGGGGAGCGACCCGACCGCCCACACTCGGGACTCGACGCGCTGGTCGCCGACAACCGCGGCACCGGAGGTGGCACGTGAGGATCGAGGTCAACGGACAGCCCCGCGAGCTCGACGGCCCCACCACGCTCGGCGCCGTGGTCGACGGGGAGGTGGCCGACCGCCGCGGCGTCGCCGTCGCGATCGATGGCGAGGTCGCCGCCCGCGACCGCTGGGACGAGCTGACCCTGACCGACGGTGCCCGCGTGGAGATCGTCGGCGCCGTCCAGGGCGGCTGACCTGCAGCGTCCGCACCGAGCAGGAGCGAGGACCATGGACGCACCACTGACGATCGGGGGCACCGAGTTGGGCTCCCGGCTGGTGCTGGGCACCGGCGGAGCGTCCAACCTCGACGTCCTGTCGCGTGCGATCGAGGCGTCGGGCACCGAGGTGGTGACGGTGGCGCTGCGGCGGGTGACCGACACCGGTCCGGGGTCGCTGCTCGACGTGATCGAGCGGACGGGTGTGCGGGTCCTGCCCAACACCGCCGGGTGCTACACCGCCCGCGAAGCGGTGCAGGTCGCCAAGCTCGGGCGTGACGCCTTCGAGACCGACTGGGTCAAGCTCGAGGTGATCGGCGACGAACGGACGCTGCTGCCCGACCCGACGGAGCTGCTCGACGCCGCCGAGCAACTGGTCGACGAGCGCTTCACCGTGTGGGCCTACACCAACGACGATCCGATCCTGGCCACCCGGCTGGCGCAGGTCGGTTGCGCGGCGGTGATGCCGCTGGGCTCGCCGATCGGCTCCGGGATGGGGATCCTCAACCCCTACAACCTGTCGATCATCCGCGAGCAGGTCGAGGTGCCCGTCATCCTCGACGCCGGCATCGGCACCGCCTCCGACGCGGCCGTCGCGATGGAGCTCGGCTGCGACGGTGTGCTGCTGGCCTCCGCGGTGACGCGGGCGCGCGACCCGGAGGCGATGGCCCACGCGATGCGCGCGGCGGTGGAGGCGGGCTGGCTCGCTCGCCATGCCGGCCGCATCCCGCGGCGTTCCTACGCCCAGGCGTCCACGACCGACGAGGGTCGCCCGGATCTGCTCGGTCTCACCGACCCCGACCCGTCGTGACCGCCCCGGCACGTCGATCGCCGGTGGAACGGTCCGCGGTCCCACCGGCGCTGGTCGTGATCACCGATCGCGACGCGGCGGCGCGGGCCGGCCGATCGGTGCCGCAGGTGGTCGCCGCAGCGCTGGACGGCGGAGCCCCCGCCATCCTGCTGCGCGACAAAGACCTCCCGGCGGCGGCCCGCCGGTCGCTCGGCATGGAGCTCGCGTCGCTCACCACCGACGCCGGTGCCCGGCTGCTCGTGGCCTCCGACGCGCGGCTCGCGCGTGAGTTGGGCGCCGACGGGGTCCACCTGGCCGCGGCTGATCCGCCCTGCCCGGCACCGGTCGGGTTGCTCGGACGCTCCTGCCACGATCATGACGAGGTCGTCGCCGCCCGGACGGAGGGCGCCGCGTACGCGTTCGTGTCGCCGGTGGCGGCGAGCGGGTCCAAGCCCGGCTACGGACCGGTGCTGGGATCCGACGGTGTCCGCGGACTCGTCGATGCCGCCGGGGAGCTGCCGCTGCTCGCGCTCGGTGGCGTCACCCCGGCGAACGCCGCCCGTTGGCGCGAAGCTGGCGCGTACGGGCTGGCCGTCATGGGTGGGGTGATGGAGGCGATCGACCCGATGGCGGCGGTCGCCGCGCTCCTCGACGCCTGGGCGGTGGATCCCGATGCACCTGCCAGCTGACCGAAGGGATTCCCCGTTGGCGTCGCCCAGCGAGCACTACCCTTGCGCGTAGGGGACCCGGTCCGCACAACCGGGGAACGAGGGTGGGCGATGACGAGTGGCGCAGCACGGTACGACGTCGGACTTCCGTCGGGCACGAGCGCAGCACCGAACCTGGCCGATGAACCGAACGTGATCGATGATCTGGGTAGCGGCAAGGCCGACCGGGTCGCGTTGGCCTACCTGCTGGTCGCGGGCGTCTGGATCCTCGTGAGCGGTCCGACAGCGGACTGGATCGCCCGACGCATGAACGTCTCGCTGGTGGCCTTCGAACTGGTCAAGGGACTCGCGTTCGTCGTGGTCACCGCCGTGGTCCTGCGGTTCGTCCTGCGCCGTTGGGTCCGCCGGGTCGAGGCAGCCGCGCGGACGGAGCACGACGCGGCACGACGGCTCCGACAGGCCGAGCACGAACGGGCGGCGTTCCTCAACGGGGTGTCGCACGAGCTGCGGACCCCGCTGACCGCCATCGTCGGCTACAGCCACACCCTCGACCGGCTGGCGCGCAACGGCCGGGATGCCGACGCTCTGGACCTGACCGATCGGCTCGTCGCCAACGCCACCCGGTTGGAGTGGCTGGTGCTGGACCTGTTGGAGACCCGGCAGCTGCACGACGGCGTCAGCCAGACCCGGTACCGATGCGTCGAGGTCTCCGAACTGCTCGCCCGGATCGCCGACGCCACCGACTTCGCCGGACGGCGCGTCGAGCTTGCTGGGGACCCGGTCGAGATCGACGTGGACGTGGCCAAACTCGAGCGCTGCGTGCAGCTGCTGTTCAGCAACGTCATCCGGCACACCCCGGACACCACCGAGGTCGCGGTCACCTGGCGCGAGGATGGCGACGATCTGGTCCTCACGATCGACGATGACGGGCCCGGCCTGCCCGAACAGGTCAGCGAGCAGGTGTTCGCCCCGTTCGTCCAGGGCGAGCAGGCGACCCGGTCACCCTCGCCCGGCGTCGGGGTCGGGTTGACCCTGGTGGACCAGTACGTCCGCCTCCACGACGGCGAGGTCACCGCGTGCACCCGCTCGACCGGCGGCACACGCGTGCAGCTGCGACTGCCTCGACGTCAGCCGAGCTGACCCTGCCGCACGAGGCGTCCGTCGGCTGCACTGCCGTGGGCGTCCACGGACACACCGTCGGCGTCGGGGGTGCCGTCGGTGACGTGCGGACCTAGCGTGACTTCGGGGCCGGCCACAGGATCGTGATGTCCCACCGGGTGGAGGCCAGCATGAAGCACACCGAGATCGACCACCGCCGTGAGCGGTTCGCTCGCCTGCACGACGGTGGGCTGTTCGTGATGCCCAACGCCTGGGACGTCGGCTCGGCACGACTGCTCGCCAGCCTCGGCTTCCCCGCGCTCGCTACGACCAGCTCCGGGCACGCGGCGTCCCTGGGCCGGCTCGACCAGGCGGTCACCCGTGATGAGCTGCTCGACCATGCCGCTCAGTTGGTGGCCGCGGTGGAGGTACCGGTCAGCGTGGACGCAGAGCGGTGCTTCGCCACCACCCCCGCCGGGGTCGCCGAGACCGTCGAGCTCATCGGCGCGACCGGCGCCGCCGGCTGTTCGATCGAGGACTACGACCCGGACCTCGACCGCATCGATCCGCTGGACCCGGCGGTCGAGCGGGTCGCTGCCGCGGCCGAGGTCGCGGCCCGTCATGGGCTGGTGCTGACGGCTCGAGCGGAGAACCACCTCTACGGCGTCGACGCCCTCGGGGACACCATCACCCGGTTGCGGGCCTACCGCGACGCCGGCGCCGATGTGGTGTACGCACCCGGCCTGACCTCCGGCGG
>SKNP01000030.1 GCA_007120485.1 Nitriliruptoraceae bacterium | reverse complement strand
TCGACGTCGAGGTGCCGGTCGGCGAGAACGGTGACTCCTTCGATCGGTTCTACTGCCTGCTCCACCGCATCCGGACGTCGCTGGACATCATCGACCAGATCCACGACCACATGCCGGCCGGGCCGGTCAACACCAAGCTGCCCAAGATGGTCAAGGCCCCCGAGGGCTCGACCTACGTCCGTACGGAGAACCCGCTCGGCCAGCTCGGGTACTGGCTGGAGTCCGACGGCGGCCGTACCCCGTGGCGGTTGAAGATGCGGACACCATCCTTCTCCAACGTCCAGACCATGCCGTACCTGATGGAGGGCGCCTTGCTGCCGGACGCCATCTCGATCCTCGGGTCGGTGTTCTTCGTCGTGGGGGACATCGACCGATGATGGCTTCCCTCACCCACGCGACCACCACGGTCGCGCAGACCGTCTCGCTGTTCGATGGCGTCGACGGCTTCGTCCTGCCGGTGATCCTCAAGCTGGCCTTCGTGCTGGCGGTGTTCTTCGTGCTGCCGCTGGTCGGCGGCTACCTCGAGCACAAGGTGATGGGCCGGATGCAGCACCGACGCGGTCCGGTGGAAGCCGGTCCGTTCGGCTCGCTCCAGCTGGTCGCGGACGGGATCAAGTTCATCCAGAAGGAGGACCTGATCCCCTCCGCCGCGGACCGCTGGGTGTTCGCGGTCGCGCCCGGGATCGCCCTGGTCCCCGCCATGCTGGTGTTCCTGGTGATCCCGTTCGGGCCCGGGGTCTTCGCGCTCGACTTCGAACTCGGGCTCTTCTACGCGCTGGCGGCGACCTCGGTCTCCGTGCTCGGCGTGCTGATGGGTGGGTGGGCATCCGCCAACAAGTTCTCGTTGATCGGTGGCCTGCGCGCCGGCGCCCAGCTGATCGCCTACGAGCTGCCGCTGATCATCGCGGCGATCACCGTCGCGGTGCAGGCAGGCACGCTGTCGCTGGTCGGCATCGTGGAGTCGCAGGCGACCTTCCAGTTGTTCGGGACCGGGATCAACGTCTGGTTCGTCTTCCCGCAGATCGTCGGGTTCGCGATCTTCTTCGTCGCGGCCATGGCCGAGCTCTCCCGCCCGCCGTTCGACATGCCGATCGGTGACTCGGAGCTGGTCTTCGGGTACATGACGGAGTACACCGGGATCAAGTACGCGATGTACATGCTCACCGAGTACGCGGGCATGATCTCGATGTCGGCGTTGATGGTGGTGCTCTACCTCGGCGGTTGGCAGTTGCTGCCCGGCGTCCCCCTGCCGGGTTGCGAGGCGGGCGGCGGGCTGTTCGACTGCTCGCCGCTCGGTATCGCGCTCGGTGTGGCGATCACGATCGCCAAGATCATGGCCCTGGTCTTCGTGATGGTCTGGGCCCGCGTCGCCTACCCGCGACTGCGCGAGGATCAGCTCCAGCGGATCTCCTGGCTGGTGCTGGTCCCGCTGTCGCTGGCCAACCTGGCCGTCGTCACGATCCTGAAGGTGGTGTTCTAGATGGCTGCCACGTCTCCTCCGGGGACCGGCCTGCTCAAGGGGCTCGGCGTCACGGTCAAGCACCTGTTCCGCCGCCCGTCGACGCTGATGTACCCCTACGAGCGCGACGACCTCGCGCCGCGGACCCGCGGCGTCATCGCGTTGATGGACGAGAACTGCACCGTCTGCATGCTGTGCGCCCGTGAGTGCCCCGACTGGTGCATCTACATCGAGTCGCACAAGGAGACGGTGCCGCCGGCCAAGGAAGGCGGCCGCGCCCGGACCCGCAACGTGCTCGATCGGTTCGCGATCGACTTCTCGCTGTGCATGTACTGCGGCATCTGCGTCGAGGTCTGCCCCTTCGATGCGCTGTGGTGGTCGCCGGAGTTCGAGTACTCCGAGTACAACATGGAGTCGCTGCTCCACGAGATGGAGAAGCTGCGCGAGTGGGCGGACACCGTCCCCGCGCCGCCGCCACTCGACGACGGTGCGCAGCCGCCCGCCGAGGTGGCCGACGCCATCGAGAAGGCGGAGAAGGAGCGGGAACTCGCCGAAGCCAAGGCCGCCGAGGAGGCCCAGGCCAAGGAGCAGGGTGCTGACGCGGGCGGAGCGGCGCCCGCGGCCGCCAAGGCCGACGAGCCCAAGGTCGAGGCGGGGCAGATCGATCAGGAGACCTACGATCAGCTGATCGCTGAAGGCAAGTCCGAGCGGATGGCTCGGTCCAAGGCCAAGGCCGCGTACGTCAAGAAGGAGAAGGCGCGGCTGAAGGCTGAAGCGGAGACCGTCGGCGACGACGGTGGCGCCGAGCAGGCCGCGGCGCCCAAGCCGGCCGAGGTCCACGTCGAGGCGGGGCAGATCGATCAGGAGACCTACGATCAGTTGATCGCTGAGGGCAAGACCGAGCGCATGGCGCGGGCGAAGGCCAAGGCCGCGTACGTCAAGAAGGAGAAGGCGCGGCTGCGTGCGGAGGCCGAGGGCGCCGATGCGACCGCCTCGGAGGAAGCGGCGGCCACGGATGAGAGCGCGGCGGCCGCGGACCAGGAGCCGTCGGACGACCGCGCGCAGACGTCGGATGACGCGCCGGCGCAGGAGACCCGCAAGCTCGGCGACGTGCAGGTCGAGGGCGCCGGCGAGATCGATCAGGAGGTCTTCGACCAGCTGATCGCGGAGGGCAAGTCCGAGCGCATCGCTCGGTCCAAGGCCAAGGCCGCCTGGGTGAAGAAGCGCAAGCAGGAGCAGCTCGACCAGGAGGGGGACGCATGAGGCCCGCACTGGTGGCGAGCGAGGAGGTGAGCGCGTGACCGGACACGATGTGATCTTCGTGCTCATCGGGCTGCTGACCGCGAGCGCCGCGATCCTCACGGTGACGTCCAAGAACCTGGTGCACGCCGCGCTGTTCCTCGCCGTGACGCTCGCCGGGATCGCCGGGGTCTTCCTGACCCTGGCGGCGGACTTCCTCGCGCTGGTCCAGCTGTTGGTCTACGTCGGCGCGGTCGCCGTGCTGTTCCTCTTCGGCCTGATGCTGACCCGCGCACCGATCGGTCGCGAGGCGCTCGACAACCAGAACCGTGGGTTGGCGATCGCGGTCTCCGGTGGGCTGTTCGTGCTGCTGTCCACCCTCATCATCGGGGCGGTCAGCAGCGGAGCGCTCGGGGAGACCTCCGTCGCGGAGGTCACCGGCCCGCGCATCGAGGACATCGGCATCGCCACGTTCGCGGAGTGGGTGCTGCCCTTCGAGGTGCTGTCGATGCTGCTGCTCGCCGCGCTCATCGGCGCGATCGTGCTGGCACGGCCGGAGTCGGGCGAATCGGGCGAGGAGGCCGAGGTCACCCGTATCGAGATGGGGGACGCGCCGGCCAGTGAAGGGCCGCAGCCGCTGCCCGACGGCTCGGCGCCTGAGTTGACCTCCGGCAAGCGCTCGGAGGGGTCGTCGTGAGCCCGCTCGGTCCGCTCCTGCTGGCGACGCTGCTGTTCTGCATCGGGCTGTACGGCGTGATCGCGCGGCGCAACGCCGTCCTGGTCCTGATCTCCGTCGAGCTGATGCTCAACGCCGTCAACATCAACCTCGTCGCGTTCCAGAACCTGCTGTTCCCCGACGACGTCGCGGTGAGCGGCATGATGTTCGCGATCTTCATCATCGGCGTCGCCGCCGCCGAGGTCGGCGTCGGCTTAGCCATCGTCTTCAACATGTTCCGCAACCGCGCCTCGATCGACGTCGATGACGTCGACCTGATGCGCTGGTAGGGGAGACGCTCGTGGAAGCACTGCTGGACTACGCCTGGGTGATCGTCCTGCTGCCGCTCGTCTCGGCAGCAGCGATCGCGGCGTTCGGGAAGAGCCTCCCGGGCAAGGGCAGCGAGCTGGGGGTGATCGCGCTCGCCGTCGGGTTCGTCATGTCCGCGCTGATCGCCTGGGAAACGTTCGTCAACTCCCCCATGGAGCCCGTGGAGCACGTCATCGAGTGGTCCCCGCTCGGTGGCGGGTACGTGTTCGAGCTCGGGATGCTCGTCGACGGGCTCACCGCGATGATGCTGCTGTTGGTGACCACCGTGTCGCTGATGGTGCACATCTACTCCCGCGAGTACATGCACGGTGAGCCGCGCGTCACCT
>SKNP01000098.1 GCA_007120485.1 Nitriliruptoraceae bacterium | reverse complement strand
GCGAACGCCACCCGCTGTTCCACCAGCAGCACCGAGGTCCCCCGCTGCTTGACCTCCTCGATGATCGAACCGATCAGCGCCACCCGCTGGGGGTCGAGCCCTTCCGAGGGTTCGTCCATCAACATCAGCCGACCGTTGCCGAGCATCGCCCGGGCCACCGCCAGCATCTGTTGCTGCCCTCCACTCAAGCTGCCGGCCGCCTGCGAGGACCGTTCGCTGAGGATCGGGAAGCGGTCGAAGACGTCGTCCATCACCCAGCCGTCGCTCCCTGGCGGCCGCAACGAGACCTGCAGGTTCTCCGCCACCGTCAGCGACTTGAACACCCGGTGGCCCTGCGGCACGAGGGTGATGCCGGCCCGCAGCCGCTTCTCCGGCACCATGCCGGTGATGTCCTTGCCGTCGTAGGTGACGGTGCCGCCTTTGACCGGGTGGAGCCCGCCGAGGGCGTGGACCAGGGTGGTCTTGCCGACGCCGTTGCGGCCGAGGAGCGCGAGGCACTCGCCTTCGGCGACGTCAATCGCGCAGCCGTGGAGGACCTGGCTCTGGCCGTAGAAAGCGTTGAGGCCCTGAGCGTCAAGCAGCATCATGCTCGTCCCTTCCGAGGTAGGCCTCGATGACGCGGTCGTCACCGCGGATCGTGTCGGGCGGGCCGGTGACCAGCTCCTCACCGTTGACCATGACCGTGATCTCGTCCGCGATGCGGAAGGCCACGTCCATGTCGTGCTCGACCAGGATGATGGTCAGCTCACGCGGCAGCGAGTCGATCGTGTCGACGAGGTTCTCCGCTTCACGCTTGGAGACCCCGGCGGTCGGCTCGTCGAGGAGCAGCAGCCGCTGCTCGCCGGCGGTCGCCAGGACGATCTCCAGGATGCGCTGCTGCCCGTAGGACAGCTCGATCGGCCGTTCATCGCGGACATCGGCCAGGTCCCACTGCTCCAACAGGTCGTCGACGCGCGCTTCGATGTGGGGGAACCGGTGCAACGGCCGCCAGAAGGTGCGGCGCACCTTCGGGTCAGCGCCCGCGACGGCCAACCGGACGTTGTCGGTGACCGTCAGCTCGTCGAAGAGGTTGGTGATCTGGAACGTCCGTGCGACGCCGGCCCGCGTCCGGGCCTGGACCGGCATGGAGGTGACGTCCTGGCCGTGGAGCTTGACGGTCCCGGAGGTCGGCCTGACCTGCCCGGCGATCAGGTTGAACATGGTGGTCTTGCCCGCCCCGTTCGGGCCGATGATGGCACGCCGGTGGCCGGTCGGCACCTGCAGATCGACCGCGTTGACGGCGGTCAGCCCACCGAACCGGACCGTCAATGCTTCGGTCTCGACCGCGAACTCGCTCATGACATCCCTCCGGTGCCGGTCAAGGCATCGCTGGCGTTCGCGCTGGTGGGGGCGATCTCGTGACCTTCGCGTCTGGCCCGCCAGGCACGGCGACGGTCGTCCACCAGGCCGAGGATCCCCTGCGGCATGAACAGCATGGTCAGGATGTAGGTCAGCCCGAGCACGGCCAACCACCGGTCGGTGAACCCGCTGACCCACACCTCGAGCGTGACGAGGGCGGCCGCCCCGACGATCGGTCCCGCGAAGAACGCGGCACCGCCGACGATGGCGAACAGCATCACCTCCGCGCTCATCGTCCAGGCGAGGTTCTCCGGTCCAACGAAGCGGTTCAGCGTGGCGTAGAGCACGCCGGCGATCGCGGCGACGGCCCCGGAGACGGTGAACGCACCGATGCGGTAGGCGCTGACCCGGTAGCCCAACGCCGCGAGCCGGGACGCGCTCTCACGGTGGGCGACGATGGCCACACCGGCCGGAGAACGCTGGAACCACCAGACGAGTGCGCCGAAGATGCTCACCAGCGCCAGGATCGTCCAGTAGAAGGTCACGAGCGTGGCCTCGCCCGGCACGATCAGCCCACGTTCGATCCCGGCGATGCCGTTGTCACCTCGCGTCCAGCGCACCTGCTGGAACGCGAGGCCCCACAGCGCCTGTGCGACCGCCAAGGTCAGCAGCAGCACGTAGACGCCGTGCGAGCGCAAGGTCAGCACACCGACGATCGCACCGAGCACGGCACCGAGCACCAACGCCAGCACGAACACGGTGATGATGCCGACGTCGAGCCGCACGGTGCCGATGCCGATGATGTAGCCACCGAGGCCGAAGAAGGCGGCGTGGCCGAGCGACGGCATCCCGCCGGCGCCGAAGACGATGTTGAACGCCAGCCCGAACAGCGCGAAGACGGCGATGCGGCTGAGCACGCCGATCTGGAACGAACTGGCGAAGTACGGCGCGGCGACGACCGCGATCGCGAGCACCAGCAGCGCGACGCGCAGCAGGAGACGGTTCCTGGCTTCGGGGGTGACGGCACTCACGTGAGCTCCTCCTTGCCGAAGAAGCCCTGCGGCCGGATCGCGAGCAGCACGGCGACCGGGGCGTAGAGGGTGAACAGCGCGAAGGACGGGAACAGCCACTTGCCGAACTCGTCGAGCAGCCCGACCGCCAACGCCGCGATCAGCGCTCCGCCGACCGAGCCGAGACCACCCACGACGACCACGACCAGCGCCAACAGCAGGATCTGCCACTCCGAGCCGGGTTGCAGCCCGGTGAACGCGCCGCCCCACACCCCGGCGAACGCGGCGAGCGCGGTGCCGGCACCGAACACGGTCACGAAGATGACCGGGACCTTGACGCCGACGGAACGCGCGATCGGTTCGTCATCGACCGAGGCACGCACCATGGCACCGACCTTGGTCTTGGTGATGAGCAGATGGAGCCCGAGCCAGACCACGACCGCCAACACGATCAGGGCGAGTCTGAAGTGGGGGAACGCGAAGTTCTCCAACCGCAACACCCCGTCCAACCCTGGCGGGCGTGGTGGCGACTGTGGTCGGCCGCCGTAGTAGGCGAGCAGCAGGTCGGCGATCAGGAACGCGAACCCGACGGTGATGATGATCTGCGGCAGTTCCTTGCCGAGCACCCGGTGCAACGCCAACCGCTCGAACAGCACCCCCACCACCGTCGCCGCGATGATCGCGACGAGGAGCGAGAACCAGTAGCGGTCGGTACGACGCAGCACGTCAAGGGCGATGTAGCCACCCAACGCGAAGAAGGCGCCGTGGGCGAGGTTGACGGTGCGCATCAACCCGAACGTCAGGGTCAGCCCGCTCGCGAGCAGGAACAGCACGGACCCGAACGACAGCCCGTTGAGGACGTGGCCGAGGACACTTCCCATGGCTTCCTCCGGTCAGGACGGTAGCGCGGGGGCCGCGGCCGTCATGGCCGCGACCCCCCGAGTTGCGGACTCAGTCAGCCCAGGTCCCGCGCCGCTCCTCGAGCGGTTCGCCGGACATGAACTCGTCGGGGTCGTAGTCCCAGAACTGCGACACGTCCTCGTAGACGTCCAGCACCTGGTTCACCCACCGGCCGTCCTGTTCGACCGCTTCGCGGATGTAGACCGGGTAGACCGCCTGGCCGTACTCGTCGAAGTACGTCATCCCACGCGGCGCCTCAGGGAGTTCGACGTCGCCGAGCGCGTCGACGATCGCGTCGCTATCGCTGGCTCCGGCGTTCTCGAGCGCCGCTTCGATCGCCATCGCTGCGGTGTAGCCGTTGTCGGAGTACTGCGAGACGGTCGTGCCGTACTCCGCCTCGAAGGCCTCGCGGAACGCGTCGTTGTACTCGTTCTCGATCACCGCCGTGTAGTGCAGGCTGGTGATGACGCCTTCGGCCAGCTCCTGCTGCTCGTCGAGCACCTGCTCGTCGGTGGTGGAGCCGTGACCGATCAGGGGCAGGTCGACACCGAAGTCGTTGTACGACTGCAGGAAGCGGATCGCGTCCGCACCGGCGATGACGGCCCAGACCGCGTCCGCCTCGTCGTCGATCTGCTGCACGAACGGTGCCCAGTCCGGGGTGTCCAGCGGCGCGTACAGCTCCTGGACGACCTCGCATCCGGCATCCTCGTAGGCCATGGCGAACCCGCCGGCGGCCTCCCAGCCGAACGCGTAGTCCAGCCCGATCATGGAGATGGTCTCGTAGCCGAGTTCGTTGCAGGCGTAGTCGCCCAGCGGCATCGAGT
>SKNP01000325.1 GCA_007120485.1 Nitriliruptoraceae bacterium | reverse complement strand
GTGGTGACGTGTGAGCAGCGAGTCCAAGCACGACAAGACCGAGAAGGCCACCCCGCAGCGCAAGAAGAAGGCGCGCGACGAGGGGCAGGTCGCTCGTAGCCAGGAGGTGGCCGTCGCCGGCTCCTTCCTGGCCATGATCGGTGTGCTCGCGGCCGGCGGTTCGGCGATGGTCGACCGGGCCATCGGGGACATCACCGCCACCTTGATGCTGGCGACCTCCGATGACGCGCTGGCGGGCATGCCCTCCCTCGCGCTGAACCTGTTCATGACGCTCGCCGGTCCGTTCCTGGCCGCGGTCGTGATCACCGGCATCGCCGCCGGTGTCGCGCAGGTCGGGGTGAAGTTCAACGGCAAGCTGCTCAAGCCAAAGGCGAAGAACCTCTCGCCCAAGAAGGGGTTGGAGCGCTTCAAGCCCAAGCAGGCCGCGTGGGAGCTGACCAAGACGGTCTTGAAGCTCTCCGCGGTCGTCGCCGTGGTCTATCCGACGATCTCCGCGTGGCGTGACCACCTGGCCAACGACCGGACCCTGGCCGGGGCGATCGACCGGCTCACCACCGCCTACGGCGGGATCATCATGCGCGCGGCGCTGCTGGCGCTGGTCATCGCGGCCTTGGACTTCACGTTCCAGAAGTTCAAGACCAACAAGAAGATGATGATGAGCCGGCGCGACATCAAGCGTGAGCACCGCGACAGCGAAGGTGATCCGCACCAGAAGGCGGCCCGCAAGGCCCGCCAGCAGGAGTTCAGTCGCAACCGGATGGTGGCTGACGTCGCGACCGCGGACGTGGTGTTGACCAACCCGACCCACCTGGTCGTTGCGCTGCGCTACGACCCGGACGAGGCCGCGCCGCGGGTGGTCGCCAAGGGCGCTGACCACATCGCCGAGAAGCTCAAGACGGTGGCTCGTCGCAACGGCGTCCCGGTCACGCCGGACGTGCCGCTGGCCAGAGCGCTGTTCCGTCAGTGCAAGGTCGGTCAGTACGTCCCGGCGGATCTGTACCACGCCGTGGCCGTCGTCCTGGCTTCCGCCTACCGCCGCAGCGGGCGTGGCCCCGGCAGCCGCCGCCAGGTCAGCACCCCCACCCTCACCCGAGGTGTCGCATGAGCGCGCAGACCGCCAACGGAAAGAGCCTGCTCGCGCGGTCCGTCGTGCCGATCGTCATCGTCGGAGCCATCGTCGCGATGGTCGTGCCGATGCCGCCGCAACTGCTCGACCTGCTCTTGGCCGCCAACCTCGCGTTCGCGTTGCTGATCATGCTGGCCGTGCTGACCCTGCGTGACACCCTCGACCTGTCGGTGTTCCCGTCGCTGATCCTGATCACCACGCTGATGCGACTGGCGCTCAACGTCTCCTCCACCCGGCTGATCCTCCTGGATGGGTACGCCGGCCGGGTGATCGACACCTTCGGCGGGTTCGTGATCGGCGGCTCGGTCGTCGTCGGGCTCGTGGTCTTCCTGATCCTGGTGGTCATCCAGTTCGCGGTCATCACCGCCGGCGCCGGACGCGTCGCCGAGGTCGGCGCACGCTTCACCCTCGATGCGATGCCCGGCAAGCAGATGGCGATCGACGCCGACCTCGCCGCCGGGGTCATCGACGACAAGGAGGCCCGCGAGGCCCGCAAGCGGATCGCGCGGGAGTCCGACTTCTTCGGCGCGATGGACGGTGCGTCGAAGTTCGTCAAGGGTGACGCCATCGCCGGTGTGGTGATCGTGCTGATCAACCTCGTGGGCGGGCTCATCATCGGCGTGATGATGGCCGGCATGGATCTCGGCGGCGCGGCCGCCACCTACTCGTTGCTGACCGTTGGCGACGGGCTGGTCAGCCAGATCCCGGCGCTGATGATCTCCGCGGCGACCGGGCTGATCGTCTCCCGGGTCGACGATGAGGACGACCTCGGCCCGGCCGTCGGCCGTCAGCTGTTCACCGACGCCCGCACCCTGCGGATCGCGGCGCTGGTCATCTTCGTGATCGGTCTGATGCCCGGGCTGCCCAAGATCCCGTTCGCCATCATCGTCATCGCGCTGTTGGTCGCCGCGGCGCGTTCCAACACCGCCAAGGCGGAAGCCGAGGTCGAACAGAAGGAACAGGACGAGGCCGAGGTCGCGATCGACCCGGACGACCCCCGTGCCCTGATCGATCGCATGCGGGTCGAGCCGCTCGAGCTGCACCTGGCGTACGACGTGCTGGACCTGACCGACCAGAACGCTGGCGGCGACCTGCTCCAGCGGGTCCGTTCCCTGCGGCGGCAGCTCGCCGACGAGCTCGGCCTGGTCATCCCCTTCGTGCGGACCAGCGACGACGTGACCCTCGAACCGTCCACGTACCGGATCCTGGTCCACGGCGTGGAGGTGGCGCGAGGCACCGCACCACGCGACCGGGTGCTGGCCTTGCCGGCCAGCGACGACAGCGACCTCGGCGGTGTGCCGGCTGAGGAGACCGTGGAGCCGGTGTTCGGCCTGAAGGCGTTCTGGGTGCCGAGCGAGGCCCGCAGCCGGGTCACCGCGTCCGGTGCCACGGTGGTCGACCGGTCCGCCGTCGTGGTCACCCATCTCGCCGAGGTAGCACGCAACCACGCGGCGGATCTGCTGACCCGACAGCACGTCCAACAGCTGTTGGAGTCCCTGCGGCTGGACGAACCGTTGCTGGCCGACGAGGTCGGCACCGAGAGCCTGCCGGTCTCGACCCTCCATGAGGTCCTTCGCGACCTCCTCCGTGAGCGTGTGCCGGTCCGTGACCTGCCACGCATCGTGGAAGCGGTCGCCACTCGGGCGCGGGACACCCGCAGCGTCGATCAGCTCACCGCAGCTGCGCGTGTCGCGGTCGGAGGCGCGATCGCGTCCCGGATCGCGCCCGACGGGCGGCTCAACGTCCTGACCGTCGCTCCTGAGCTCGAGAGCGAACTCCACGAACGCGTCCGCGATGTGGACGGGCAGCTGCAGCTGATGCTCGAGCCCGACCGCCTCGCACCGCTCCTCGCCGAGGCCTCCCAGATGGCCAACAGCGGGGGCAACGACCCGACCGTCCTGGTCGTCGGGCAGCTGCTCCGGCGGCCGCTGCGCCGCGCGCTCGCGGCGGCGGGCCTGGATCTGCCGGTGCTCGCCTACCCGGAGCTACCCGGCCACCTCGACCTTTCCGTGATCGGAGCCATCGGTGCTGCGCAACTCAACGCCTGAGACGACGTCCACGCCCACGGACACCACCCCGGTCCCCGGAGCGGTGGCCGTGATCGAAGCCCCGACCGCTGAGGCCGCGCTCGTCGCCGTCCACGAGCGGTTCGGGACCGATGCCACCGTCCTGGAAGCGACCTCGGTCCTCCGGGGCGGCGTCGGTGGGTTCTTCGCGAAGGAGCACGTCCAGCTCCACGTCGGCGGAACGACGCCGCCGGGTTCGTCGGCGTCGGGCGCGACCGGGGTGGGCGCTGGTTCGACCGAAGGTCGGCCACCGGCGCAGCCGTCGCCACCGTCGCCGCCGTCTCCGCACGACCGGCTGGACGACCGGCTGGACGACCGTCTGGACCACCGGCTGGACGACCGATTCGACGGCCTGCCCACCGAGTCCGCCTCGGCGACACCCGATGCCGAGGCGGTCACCGCGATGCAACGGCTGCTCGGTGAGGCGTCCGAGGTCTCGGATGAGGTCAACTTCGCGACCTTCCTGCGCCGCAACCTCGCGAAGGACGGCGATGACCAGGCGGCGACGTCCACCCGACGTCGGGCCAGCGAGCTCTGGGCAGCCGCGTCGGGTCCCACGCCAGGTGCCGCACCCCCCGCGGCGGATGCCCCTGCCGGCGCCGCGCCCGGCACCACCCCCGCTGGGGAGGACGCACCGATCATCGTCGCGTCGGGATCCGCCTCCACGGTGGCGGACGTACCTGCTGCCGCAGCGACCGCGTACCAGCACGAGGCTTCGCCGATCGTGTCTGGACCCGCCCCGTGGCTGAGCGCGGATGCGCCGGTCGGGACCGCGGACCAGCCGGCCGGTACCGACGCGCCGCCTTCCACGGTTCCCCAGCCGGATGCGGGATCCCGATCGGAGGTGGTCAGCACCGCACCGGTCGACCGTTGCCTCCCCGAGGACGCCGCCTC
>SKNP01000180.1 GCA_007120485.1 Nitriliruptoraceae bacterium | reverse complement strand
GGATCGGTGCGGATCGGTGCGGATCGGTGCGGATCGGTGCGGATCGGGATCGGGGGGGTGCGAGTGGACGGTGGGCCCAGGCGGCGGGGCCGGCGCGCGGCCTCAGCCCCAGAAGCTCGGGCGGCGCAGCGGCGGCGGGGTGTTGCGGCTCTTGGTGACCACGAGCTTCCCGTCGGTGAGCACCCCCGCGATCGAGGGCGTGTCGCCGGCTTCCAACGCGGCACACAGGTCGCCGGCCTGGCTGCCGTCGGGCGCGTCACCGACGACCAGGTCGGCGGGTTCGCCGACGGCGATGACCCCGCCGGGGATGCGGCGTGCCGCGGTGGTGTTGCCGGTGGCGGTCGCGACGGTGACGGGGCCGGAGAGCCCACCGAGCGCGCTGATCCAGGACATCGTGCGCAGGACCCCCAGCGGCACCACGCCGGTCCCTGCGGGTGAGTCGGTGCCGACCACCAGGCGGTGGAGCTGGCCGCGGTCGGCGACCAGCTGGGTGACGTCGCGGGCGGCGCGGACGTTGCCGTTGTGGACGATCTCCACCACCGCGTCGGTCTCGTCGAGGATGCGCGCGACGTCGTCGATCGCGGCGGCGGTCGGCCCGCCGTTGACGTGGGCGGCGACGTCGGGCTTGACCTCGACGACGAACGCCGCGTCGACCGAGCGGCTGGTCGGTACCGACGTCCCACCGACGTGGACGGTGACGGTCATGCCGGCGGCCTGCGCCCAGCGGGTCATCTGTGCGGCGGTCGGCGCGTCCTGGACGCTGGAGATGCCGATCTCGCCGACCAGGTGGACGCCCTCGGCGGCGAGCTCGGCGAAGTCGTCCTCGGTCAGTCCGTCCTCGAGCAGCAACGCGCCGGCGTGGATCTTGGCCCCGAGCGGCCGGAACGCGGTGAACGTCTTGTGCGCGAGCATCGCCAGCGCCTTGGTGCCGGCGCGCTCCTTGGGCCGGCCCGGGGTGTGGACCTCGCCGGCGGAGACGACCGTGGTCACCCCGCCGTGGACGTAGCCCTCGAGGTAGCTGCTCTGGAACTGCCGCGGGGTGTAGTCGCCCATCACCGGGTGGACGTGGTTGTCGACCAGCCCCGGCAGGACGGTGGTGCCTTTGGCGTCCAGCTCGGCCGCGTCCCCGCGGAGGTCGGCGGTGTGGCCGATCGCGGCGATCGCGCCGTCCTCGAGCAGCAGCGCGTCAGCGTCGAGCACCGGCTCGTCGAGCCGCCCCGACAGCAGGGTGCCGATGTTGGTGATGACGGTCTGCTCGCTCATGGGTTGCCAACCTCCTCGGTCGTGTGACCGGTCGGGCTCAGATGCGGGCCGTCCGCCCGCGTACCGCGCGGATCGAGGACCTCGTGCAGGTCGGTGAGCCAGTCCTCGGCCTGGAACCGGGTCGTCGGCCCGGCGATGCTCAGGGCGGCGACGACCCGTTCACCGAGGTGGACCGGGATGGCGGCAGCCGAGATGCCGTCCACGAACTCGTCGGTGTTGAAGGCGTAACCCCGCTTGCGGACCTCGGCCAGTTCGTCGAACAGGGCCGAGCGCGCGCGGATCGTGTTGGTCGACTGCGACGGGAGCACGTCGTCGGGGTAGAGCTCCTCGATCTCCCCGTCGGGCAGCCCGGACAGCAGGCACTTGCCGGACGCGGAGGCGTGCATCGGCATCTGCGAGCCGACCGTGATGCTGGTGCCCAGTCGGTGCGCGGTCTCGTAGCGCTTGACGAACACCACCGCGCGGTCGGCGCGGATCCCCAACGACACGGCCTCGCCCGAGCGCTCCGCCAGCCGCCGCATGCCGGGCGCGACCCAGGACACCACCGGCGAGACGTCCAAGGCCTGGGCACCGAGCTGCGCGGCCTGCAACCCGAGCAGGTACCGGTCGGAGCCGTCCTCCTGCTCGACGAACCCGAACTGGCGCATCGTCTGCAAGCTCAGGTGGACGGTGCTCTTGGACAGCCCGGTCTGCCGAGCGAGGTCGCTGACCCCGATCGGTTCGCGGTGCTGCGCGACCGCCAGCAACAACGTCAGCGCACGTTCGACCGAACGTGACCGACGCTGCTCCCCATCCACCGCGGCAACCCTGACCGTCGTGACCCGGCCCGCACGCTCCCAAGCATCCGCGCGGTCCGTGATCCCTCGTGCACCGCAGTCGTTCAGCGGTGTCGAACACCATTCACTGTAGGTGTGCGAACGATGTCAGGTCCGGCGGCGCCCGTCAATAGTTGGTACACGAACGACGGCGGATCGAAACGCGACCGTCACGGGAGCCGCTGCCAGGACAGCTCGTCACCGACCTCGATCGCCTGGTCGTCGAACCACCCGGCCGGGACCTCCAGCGCCTCGGTGTAGCTGACCTCCGGGTCGTAGACCGGACACGGGTCCGTCTCGCACGGCTCCATGGTCAGGATCTCGCGGATGTCGCCCTCGGCGCCCGCGAAGGCGATGTCCAGCGCGATCAGCGTGTCCTTCATCCAGAAGCCGCCGTCGCGCTCCTCCCCGCCCCAGGTGAACAGCATCCCGGTCCCGTCCGGCAGGTCCTCCACCTCCATCAGCCCCCGCGCCCGGGAGGCGTCGTCGTCGGCCACGCGCACCGCGAGCGACACGTCCGCACCGTCCCCGCGGGTCAGGGTGACCGCCGCCGCGTCCAGGGCGTCCACCTCGGGGTCGATCGCTGGCACCTCGACGTCCCCGTCATCGTCGCCGTCATCGCCGGCGTCGTCGGCGTCCGCCGCGTCGCTCTCGCCCGGGTCCGCCGCGTCGCTCTCGCCCGGGTCCGCCGCGTCGCTCTCGCCCGGGTCCGCCGCGTCGCCGGACTCCGACGCACCGCCCGCACCGGCGGGCTCCTGCGACGACCCACCGCCCCCGGCGCAGCCGACGAGCAGCAGCACCACGGCCGCCGCCAGCCCGGCACGCCGCGTCGCGACGACGGACCGCCGGTCGTCGAGGTGGTGGCGCGGCAGGGTGATCACGGCGATCGACGGTAGCGCCGCGACGGGCGGCACACGTCGGTCGCGGTGCGGACGCGCAGTACGCTCCGGCCTCCTGTCACCCGTTCCCACCCCCTCCCTCAGCGAGGTGTTGCGTGCCCGAGCTCGCCGTCACCGCCATCGGCGCGGACCGTCCCGGCATCGTGGCCAGCGTCGCGCAGGTGCTGCACGAGCGTGGCGGCAACCTCGAGGACTCGGCGATGACGCTGCTGGGGGGCCACTTCGCGATCGTGCTGCTGGTCACCACCGACGACGCGCCCGAGGAGCTGCACGCGGCCCTGGGTGAGGCGACGGCCGAGCTCGGTCTGACCGTGTCGGTGACCCGGGCGGACGCCGGCGGCGAGCACGCCGTCGCCACGCACCTGCTGAGCGTCTACGGCACCGACCGGCCCGGCATCGTCGCCGGGGTGACGCGGGCGCTCGCCGACATCGACGCCAACATCATCGACCTGGAGACGCAGGTGATCGGCGAGGGCGACGACCCGGTCTACGCGATGCTGATCGAGCTCGAGGCCGAGGATGACGCACGGGTCGCGGCCGCGGCGTCGGCGGCGTGCGAGACGCTCGGCGTCGATCACACGCTGCGCCGTATCGACGTGGAGACCTACTAGGTGGCGGTCCGGGAGGTCGTCAACTACCCGGCGCGGGTCCTCAAGGACGTGGCCGCAGCGGTCGGCTCCATCGGCGCGGCCGACCGCGCGCTCGCGCAGGACCTGGTCGACACGATGTACGACTCACCCGGCTGCGTCGGGCTGGCCGCGCCGCAGCTGGGCGTGGCCTCGCGCGCGTTCGCCCTGGACGTGTCGGTGATGAAGAAGCCGCCGGAGGGCAACCACGGACTGGTCGTGCTGTTCGACGCGCAGCTGGTGCTGGCGACCGGCTCGGAGGTCGCCCGCGAGGGCTGCATGTCCGTCCCGGACTACACCTGCGACGTGCGCCGCGCCACCGAGGTGGTGGTCCGCGGGACCACGCCCGACGGCGACACCCGCGTGGTCGAGGCGGTCGGGTTCGAAGCCCGGGCGTTCCAGCACGAACTGGACCACCTCGACGGCCTGTTGGTGCTCGACCGCGTGGCGTCACGCGAGGACGTGTTCCCCCGCAAGCGGCGCGC
>SKNP01000082.1 GCA_007120485.1 Nitriliruptoraceae bacterium | reverse complement strand
TGTCCAACAACATCATCGACCAGTGCGTCGCGCAGGGCGTGCCGTTCGCCCGCGAGTACGGCGGGCTGCTGGACAACCGTTCGTTCGGTGGTGCGCAGGTCAGCCGGACCTTCTACGCCCGCGGGCAGACCGGTCAGCAGCTGTTGCTCGGCGCCTACCAGTCGCTGTCGCGGCAGGTGAAGGAAGGCAACGTCGAGCTGATCACCAAGTCGGAGATGCTCGAGCTGGTGGTCGTCGACGGCAAGGCCGCCGGCATCGTGGTCCGCGACCTGGTCACCGGGGAGATCACCCGCCACTCCGCGCACGCCACCGTGTTGGCGACCGGCGGCTACGCCAACGCGTTCTTCCTGTCCACGATGGCGATGGCCTCCAACGTCACCGCCGCCTGGCGGGCGCACCGCAAGGGGGCGTTCTTCGCCAACCCGTCGTTCACGCAGATCCACCCGACCGCGATCCCGTCCTCCGACGAGTTCCAGTCGAAGCTGACCCTGATGTCGGAGTCGCTGCGCAACGACGGGCGCATCTGGGTGCCCGACGACCCCGACGAGTCGCGCCACCCGGCGGACATCCCCGAGGAGGACCGCGACTACTACCTCGAACGCCGCTACCCCGCGTTCGGCAACCTGGCGCCGCGCGACATCTCCTCGCGTGCCGCCAAGGTGGTCGTGGACGAGGGCAAGGGGGTCGGGCCGCTCAAGAACGGCGTGTACCTGGACTTCGCCGACGCGATCGAGCGGCTCGGGCGCGACGCGATCGCCGACAAGTACGGCAACCTGTTCGAGATGTACCAGCGCATCACCGGCGAGGACCCGTTCGAGGTCCCGATGCGGATCTACCCGGCACCGCACTACACGATGGGCGGGCTGTGGGTGGACTACCACCTGCAGACGACCATCCCGGGGCTGTTCTCGATCGGGGAGTCGAACTTCTCCGACCACGGCGCCAACCGGCTGGGGGCGTCCGCGCTGATGCAGGGTCTGGCCGACGGCTACTTCGTGCTGCCCTACACGATCGGCGACTACCTCGCGCCGATGCTGGGCCAGCCGAAGGTGGAGACGTCCGCGCCGGAGTTCGACGAGGCCGAGCAGGAGGTGCGCGGGCGCGTCGAGAAGTACCTCAACGTCAACGGCACACGCTCGGTGGACTGGTTCCACCGCGAGCTCGGCAAGATCCTGTGGGACTACTGCGGGATGGAACGCACCAAGGAGGGCCTGGAGAAGGCGCTCTCGGAGATCCCCGCGCTGCGCGAGGAGTTCGAACGCGACGTCCGCGTCCTCGGCTCGGCGGAGTCGCTCAACAGCTCGCTGGAGAAGGTCGGTCGCGTCGCCGACTTCTTCGAGCTCGCCGAACTGATGTGCAAGGACGCGTTGGTCCGCGAGGAGTCCTGCGGTGGCCACTTCCGCGCGGAGCACCAGACCGAGGACGGCGAGGCTCAACGTGACGACGAGAACTTCGCCCACGTGACCGCGTGGGAGTGGACCGGCGAGCCGGGGAACCCGACCGAGCATCGCGAACAGCTCGACTTCGAGTACGTGACGCTCTCGCAGAGGAGCTACAAGTGAACCTCACCCTCCGCGTCTGGCGGCAGGCGGGGCCGGACGCTCCGGGCCGCTTCGAGACCTACGAGGCCAAGGGCATCTCCGAGGACTCCTCGTTCCTCGAGATGCTCGACACCGTCAACGAGGAGCTCATCGCCGAGGGCGAGGAGCCGATCGAGTTCATGCACGACTGTCGCGAGGGCATCTGCGGCACGTGCGGGCTGATGATCAACGGGCGGGCGCACGGCCCGGAGCTGGGGACGGCCACCTGCCAGCTGCACATGCGCAGCTACGCCGACGGCGACGAGCTGGTCATCGAACCGTTCCGCGCCGCCGGGTTCCCGATCATCAAGGACCTGGTCGTCGACCGGGCGGCCTTCGACCGGATCATCGAGGCTGGCGGCTACGTCACCGTCGACACCGGGTCGGCCCCCGACGCCAACCTCACGCCGGTGCCCAAGGAGACCGCGGACCTGGCGATGGACGCGGCCGCCTGCATCGGGTGTGGTGCGTGCGTGGCGGCGTGCCCCAACGGCGCCGCGCAGCTGTTCACCTCCGCGAAGATCTCCCAGCTCAACGTCCTGCCGCAAGGGCAGCCCGAGCGCTACCAGCGGACGTTGGACATGGTCGAGGTGATGGAGGAGCACTTCGGCTCGTGCACCAACATGGGTGAGTGCGAAGCGGCGTGCCCGAAGGGCATCTCGATCGACTTCATCGGGATGATGAACAAGGACTACCGCAAGGCGACGTTCTCCGGGCGCAGGGCCAGCTGAACGGCCCCATCGACGGCCGGCGCGTCCGTCGCGCCTCGGTTCGTGGAGCACGGCCCACCCCGGATGACGTCGGGTCATCCGGCGGCGAGAGGCGAGTTGTCGATCGGGGGTGCGTCCGGCGCGGTCCCTGGCGGCCCCGGGCCCTACGCTAGACCGTCCAGACCTCCCGCCTCGGTCCGACGGAGCACCTCGACGGCGCACGTGGCGGGTCGACCGAGGGCGAACGACCGGAGGCGGCGATGGCCGAAGAACCGACCAGCGTCAGCGGGTTCCCGTTCGACGCCGTGTACGGGCCGGAGCACCTGGAGGGCTTCGACGCGACCGAGCAGCTCGGTCAACCGGGCGAGTACCCCTTCACACGTGGCATCTACCCGACCATGTACCGGGGCCGTCACTGGACGATGCGCCAGTACGCGGGGATGTCGACGGCGGAGGAGTCCAACCGTCGGTACCGCTACCTGCTCGAGCAGGGGACGACGGGTCTGTCGGTCGCCTTCGACCTGCCCACGCAGATGGGCTACGACTCGTCGGCGTCGCTGGCACAGGGCGAGGTCGGCAAGGTCGGCGTCGCGATCGACACCGTGGAGGACATGCACCGCCTGTTCGACGGCATCCCGCTCGGCGAGGTGTCCACGTCGATGACGATCAACGCCCCGGCCAGCCTGCTGCTGCTGATGTACCAGATCGCCGGCGAGGAGCAGGGGGTCGATCCGGCGCAGCTGCGCGGCACGATCCAGAACGACGTGCTCAAGGAGTACATCGCCCGCGGCACCTACATCTACCCGCCGGCGCCCTCCCTGCGGATCATCGCCGACACGTTCGGCTACTGCGCTGAGCACCTGCCGCGGTTCAACACGATCTCGATCTCCGGCTACCACATGGGTGAGGCCGGAGCGACGCCGGTGCAGGAGATCGCGTTCACCCTGGCCAACGGCATCGCCTACGTGGAGGCCGCCCTCGACGCCGGGCTGGACGTCGACGCGTTCGCGCCGAGGTTGAGCTTCTTCTTCGTGGCGCGATCGACGCTGCTCGAGGAGATCGGCAAGTTCCGGGCGGCGCGGCGGCTGTGGGCGTCGATCATGCGCGACCGGTTCGGCGCGCAGGACGAGAAGAGCCAGATGTTGCGCTTCCACACGCAGACCGCTGGCGTGCAGCTCACGGCGCAACAGCCGGAGGTCAACCTCGCACGGGTGACGATCCAGGCGCTGGCGGCCACGCTCGGTGGCACCCAGAGCCTGCACACCAACAGCTACGACGAGGCGCTCGCGCTCCCGACCGAGCAGAGCGCCCGGCTGGCGCTGCGCACCCAGCAGGTCATCGCCCACGAGACCGACGTCCCTGCGAGCGTAGACCCGCTGGCCGGCTCCTACCTGATCGAATCGATCACCGACCGGATCGAGCAGGAGGCCCGGGAGTACCTCGACATCATCGACGAGCGCGGTGGGGCGGTCAGCGCGATCGAGGAGAGCTACCAGAAGACCGAGATCGAGAAGGCCGCCTACCAGCTCGCCAAGGACATCGACGCCGGCGAGCAGGTGGTCGTGGGCGTCAACCGGTTCCAGCTCGATGAGAACGTCCAACCGGACCTGCAACGCATCGACGAGGCGATCCGCGACGAGCAGATCGCGCGGATCGACCGGGTCAAGCACGAGCGGGACCAGGCCGCGGTCGATGCCTCCCTCGATGAGGTCCGCAAGGCGGCGACCGGCGACGACAACCTGCTGGTACCGATGCGTGAGGCGCTCAAGCGGCGGGCCACGTTGCAGGAGGTCTGCGACGT
>SKNP01000131.1 GCA_007120485.1 Nitriliruptoraceae bacterium | reverse complement strand
CCCGGCTGTTCCCGATCGGATGCTGATCGCAGTTCTCGCTGGTGGAGCGCCGGGAGCTGCCTCCGGCATGGCACAGAGCCATCACAGACGCGCGTTGTGGGAGGCGCTGCGGGCAGTGGACAGTGCGGTCCTTCGCCGCGAGGACCGGGGTGTACGGTCATCGTCTCCGGGGTCCGAGTGCGGCTCTCAACCTCCCGTGTCGAAGGGCGGGTCTGCCGACCAGGCTGTAGCGACGTTTCGGTTCTGTCTGGTTGTCGCTAGGAGTGCGTGTGAACGACGCGGCCGTGCTTGTCGTCGAATGGATCTGCAGGTGCCCCAAAGGGGCGCATACGGTCGGGAAATCGCCGGCTCGTGGACGATGAACTGGACGTGGGTGGAGGGAACTTCGGGCGGGTGGCGCAGTCCTACCGGCGCGACTGGTCGCCGCCCGGTCGCGGGGTCACCCGGATGGGTAGGCGACGACGGCGCGGCGGTCGATGTCGTAGCCGAGGTCCAGGTCGGCTGGCAGCTCGTCGGCGGGTGGTAGCAGGTCACGTTCGACGGCGATGATGGTGCGGTAGGGGTTGAAGTCGTCGGTGCAGGCGCCGGCGGTCGGTACAGCGGTCGAGACCACGACCGTCCCGCCGGAGGTGGACAGCTCGTTCACCCACTCCGGGCAACTGCCGGATCGACCGGCCGACCACACGGCGAGTACGTGGGTGTCGAGGTCGACGTCGGCCAGCTCACCGTGTCGGCCGTCCTCCCACGGTTCAGCGTCCGGTCCGTCGTCGAGGTCGGTGGGGACGTTGTCGTCGAACAGTCGCTGGGCGGCCTGCTCGTCGTGGGCGATCTCCAGCAGCGTGCCCGACTCGAACTCGAGCCCGTCACGCCATCCGCTGACGGTCGCCAGGGTGGCCACCGCCCGGTCGAGGTCCGGTTCAGGTGGCGCGTCGATGATCGCGAAGCAGTAGGCCGGATCATCGAGCTGGGTGGCCAGCTGAGCCAGCGCCTGATCGTCGCCGCCCACCACCTCGACCCCGACGACACCGCGGTCCTCACGTGGTCCCCACCCGACGATCGAACCGGGGTGGCCGGGTTCGACGTCTGTCGACGTGACCTCGCCGACGGCGTCGGCCAGCTCGTGCAGTTCGGCGACGGAGCGTTCGCCACGCACGACCCACCAGCTGTCTCCGAACCGGTCGCGGATCTCGGTCGTGTATCGGTCGAGGTCGTCGGTGAAGGCGATCACCGCAGCGCCGTGTTCGCCGTCGAACCACATGCCGGCGAAGTGGTCGGCGGCGTGTTCGTGCGCCCAACTCTGCGCGGCGCTCATCGGGGTCGGGTCGGCAGGTGGTGCCGCCCCCTCTGGCACGGGTTCGTGGTCGTCCCCGCCGTCATCCCCACCCTCGTCGCCGACATCGAGGTCCTCGATCAACTCCGGCGAGGTGAGGGCCGGGTCGGCGTCGGGTTGTTGGTCGGGTGGTGGGTCGTACTCCCGTGGTGCGTCGTACGACGGGCACTCGGGCAGGTCATCGCCGGTCGGGCTCGTGTCCGCGTCCTGCACGTCGGGCGCCTCCTCGTCCTGCACTTCGGGGGCGCCGTCGTCGATCGGCGGCAACTCGCTGGGCCCGCAGGCCATCGCCACCAGTGCCAGTCCTGCCGCGCCTGCAAGCGCCGTCCGCATCAGGTCCCCTCCCCGCGCTAGTCGCGCCGTCCGTTGGGACGTCCGAACGTGGGACGTCGCGGACATCCCCTCGGTTCCGTCACCGCGGGAACCCGCGCGGCACCATCAACGTCCTACCGTCTTGCAGAGCCAGCGTGCCACGTGGGCTCGGTTGCTCTCGACCTTTCACGGTCCCGATGCGAGGAGTGACGTTGCGTCCCGAACCGACCTGGCGACGGGTCCCGGCCGTGTTGGCCGCAACGCTGCTGATGTCGTGCGCCGAGCCGCCCGTACCGGCCGTCGAGGATGGAGCGGTGACGGCGGCGGAGGATGCGGAGCTTGCGCCCCGCTGCGAAGGACTGGACGACGTCGAACTCGACCCGCCAGCCGAGCAGCAGCCGGACGCGGACGCGTCGCTGACCACCGCCGAACCGCTCGACGATCTCGACGGTGTCGAGGAGGACCACGACCCGGCTGATGCGGGCGCCGAGCTCGACCAGGCACGTCGCTGGGCAGAGCGAGAGGCGGGGGACGAGTACGCCGGGATGTGGCTCGAACCGTCCCACGACGCGGTGGTGTTCGCGTTCACCGAGGACATCGACATTCATGCGGCCGGGCTCCGCGAACGCTTCGGCGACGGGCTGTGGGTGACGCGCCTGTCGCGCTCGCACGCCGAGCTGTGGTCGCTGCAGGCAGACATCGACGCCCAGGAGCTGCCACCCACCTGGGACGGTGACGAACCCGCGACCGGTGCGGTCATCGGCACCGGCCAGCGCGCCCCGCTCAACCGGGTCATCGTCACCGTGTACGAGTTGGACGAGCCGCGGCTGGCGGAACTGTCGGAACGCTACGCCGCGGACATGATCTGTGTGGAGGACGGCGAGCCAGCCCAACCGCTGCCGGGCGCCCCCGAGGACGGGTGAGGCGAGCGGTGGACCTCCACACCCGACCGTCGTCACCTCTCCATGTCGCGGCATGGAGCCGTGCTGACCGCCTGGTCGCGGTCCTGCTCGGGACACTGCTGGCTGGGCTCTTCCTGGCAACGGCCGATCGCGGTCCGGCGCAGGTCAACGACACGCGGGCGGTCGCGGTCGCCTCCTGGTCGCTTGCGACGACCGGGTCGGCGTCCTTACCCGAGAGCTGGCCCGCGTCCGGCAACTACTGGGGAACGACCGGCCGCGACGGGCAGGTGTTCGTCAACCGCTTCCCCGGCGTGGCCTACATCGCGACCCCGGCCTACCTGCTGGACCGGGCCATCACCGGCGGTGACCGGCCCGCGCATCCCCTGCTGGTCGACCCCGCCCCGGCCCGACACACCGCCGCGCTGCTGGCGGCAGCCGCAGGCGCCGCGTTCTTCGTCCTGTTCCGCCAGGTCGTCGCCCGCAGGGTCGCGCTCGCGGGTGCGGCCGCCGTCGCGCTCGGTACCTCGCTGTGGTCGGTCGCGGCCAGCGCCCCGTGGCCGCACGCTCCGGCGATGCTCGCGATCGCCACCTGCCTGTGGGGATGGCGCACCAACCGCCCGATCCTCGGCGCGGTCTGCGGTGCACTGGCGGTGACGGTGCGGCCGCACGTCGCCGTGGCGCTGCTCCTGCTCGCCAGCTTCGCCTGGCGACGCGAGGGATGGCGGCCCGCGACCGCCCTCGCCGGCGGTGGCACCGTCGGGCTGCTCGCCACCAGCGCCTACTCGGCGTGGACGTTCGGCACGTGGCTCCCGATCGCCGGCTACGACGCCGCAGCGCACCTGGGCGGCCTGGCCTCGCGGTCGCCGGGCTGGACATTCACCGAACTGTGGGCGGCCCTCGTCGCGCCCGAGCGAGGGCTCCTGATCGCCTCGCCCTGGGTGGCGTTCGCCCTCATCGCGCTGATCTGGCGGTGGCGACACATCCCCACCTGGACCCAGGTCGCCGCGCTCACCGGCCTGGCCGTCCTCGTGGTGCAGGTACGCGTGGCCGGCCACGCGGGCGGGGACCAACTCGCCAGCTACCGGGTATCGCTGGAAACCCTCGCGTTCGCCGCCCCGGCCCTGATCGCCGCCGCAGCCACCGTGTGGCGAACGCGGCTGCACCTCGCGCTCGCGGCCGTGGCGGTCGCCGCATCCGTGGGCCTGCACGCCACCGCGGCGACGGCCGGAGGCATCGAGGCGACCACCACCGCCCGCTGGGAGCAGCTCGATGCGAACCTGCACGACCGCTTCGGGCACCTGGACCTCGGGGAGGTCGACCTCACCCAGCCACCGAACGACGACCGCAACAGCGACGTTCGCAAGCCGGGCAGCGGTCCCTTGGAACCTGCGACCGTGTCAACACGACCGTTGCATCCTCCCCTACAGGCCGCCAGTGCGCCGCGAGCAACGCGGTCCATGGCCCGCAGGGCCGGGGGCAGGACGGGATGTTCAGTTGCCACCGGCGAGGTAGTGGGCGATGGTGTAGGTGGCGTGGCGGTTCAGCGCATGTCGGG
>SKNP01000153.1 GCA_007120485.1 Nitriliruptoraceae bacterium | reverse complement strand
CGCTTGGCGACGTGCGCGGTCTGCCAGGTACGCGCGATCACCTCGCCGATGCGCCCCATCGCCTGGCTGTCCGACCCGATCATCGAGATCGCACCCAGGTCGTGCAGCAGGTCCTCGGCGGCGATGGTCGAGGGTCGGATCCGTGACTCCGCGAACGCGAGGTCCTCGGGCACGCTCGGGTTGAGGTGGTGGCACACCATGAGCATGTCGAGGTGCTCGTCCACGGTGTTGACGGTGTGCGGCCGGGTCGGGTTGGTGGAACTCGGCAGCACGTGATCGAACGCGGCGACCGTCATGATGTCGGGGGCGTGTCCGCCGCCGGCCCCCTCGGTGTGGAAGGTGTGGATCGACCGGCCGGCGATCGCGTCCAGCGTGGACTCGACGTAGCCGGCCTCGTTGAGCGTGTCGGTGTGGATCGCGACCTGCACCCCGTGCTGGTCGGCGACCGTCAGGCACGCATCGATCGCTGCGGGGGTGGTCCCCCAGTCCTCGTGCAGCTTGAACCCGGACGCACCGGCGACCAACTGCTCCTCGAGTGCCACGTGCGAGACGGTGTTGCCCTTGGCGAGCAGCGCGACGTTCATCGGCCAGTGGTCCAGCGCCTGCAGCATGGCGCCCAGGTGGAACGCTCCCGGGGTCACCGTGGTGGCCTTGGTCCCCTCCGCCGGGCCCGTGCCGCCGCCGACGATCGTGGTGATACCCGTGCTCAGCGCCACGTCCAGCAGCTGCGGCGCGGTGAGATGGACGTGCACGTCGACCGCGCCGGCGGTCAGCAGCTTGCCGTTGCCGGCGATGACCTCCGTCGACGGACCGATCACCAGGTCGCGGTGGACGCCATCCATCGTGTCCGGGTTGCCGGCCTTGCCCAGCGCGGTGATGCGGCCGTCCCGGATGCCGACGTCGGCCTTGACGATCCCCCAGTGGTCGATCACGACCGCACCCGTGATGACCGTGTCGGGCACGTCCGTCCCGCGGCCCACGGTGGCCTGCCCCATCGACTCGCGGATCACCTTGCCGCCGCCGAACACGACCTCGTCACCACCCGCTGCGCGGTCCTCGGTGATCTCCACCCACAGGTCGGTGTCTGCGAGCCGGATGCGGTCGCCGACGGTCGGGCCGAACAGCGAGGTGTAGCGCGCTCGATCAGACGTCGGCATCGTCAACGCTCCGGTTCGTCGGTGTCCGCGTCGGCGATGCGTCCGGTCGCGAGCGGTCCACCGACGTCGCCCCGGAAGCCCGCCACGATCCGACCACCACCGAACGCGACCACCTCGACGTCCTGGGCGATCCCGGGTTCGAACCGAACGGAGGTCCCGGCGGCGATCGCCAGCCGGCAGCCGTACGCCGAATCCCGGTCGAGTTCCAGCGCCGGGTTCGCTTCGGCGAGGTGGAAGTGGGATCCCACCTGGATGGGGCGATCGCCGGTGTTGACGACCCGAAGGGTCTCGGTCGGGCGATCGGGGATCCAACGCACCGGCGCGTCGGCATGGCGAACCTCACCTGGCTCCATCGGTGACCTCCTCGGTGGTACCGACGCTGGAGGTGGGTCGGTACGGGGACGGTCGACGCCGCGCGGTGAACCCACTCACGAGATCGGGTCGTGCAACGTGACCAGCTTGGTGCCGTCGGGGAACGTGGCCTCGACCTGCACCTCGCCGACCAGCTCGGCGACCCCGTCCATGACGTCGTCGCGGGTGAGGACCTCACGGCCGGCCTCCATCAACTCGGCGACGGTGCGGCCGTCACGGGCACCTTCAAGCACGAACGCCGTGAGGATCGCCACCGCCTCCGGGTGGTTGAGCTTCAGGCCGCGCTCACGCCGCTTGGTCGCCACGTCCGCGGCGACGTGGACGAGCAAGCCCTCGAACTCCGGGGTCGTCAGACGCATCGCGTGCTCCGCCATCCACTCGTGCGGCGGCGGGGATCCCCGCAGCCGCGACCGACGGCGACGAGTCTGGCCGACACGTGTTACGAACGGATGTCGTGCGGGCCGCCCGAGCAACCGGCGCCGGGCTGTGGACGGCCGACCAGCGGGCGGGACACGCCGCTCTACGGTCGGGTCCGACCATTGCCGTCGACCTCGAGGTGCTGCATCATGTCGGAGCATCAAGCGATGCGGGCGTGGCACCACCGCCTGCAGGAGGACATCGGCGTGGCTCATGCGAACGTCGTCCTCGATCGGGTCGATGGGGCCGTGACCGAGGACTACCTCGACACCGCACTTGACCGTGCGCTCGAGGCGCAGGCGAGCCGTCTCATGGCCGCCTGGCGCAAGGACCTGCTGCTGGTCTCGGTCGCACAGTTCTTCGCGCTCGCGGCCGCCGTCGGAGCGATCGCCGCGCTCGCCTGACCAGCATCGTCGCGTGCGGGTTCGAGCCCGTCGGACGCCCGCGGCCTCATCGCCGCGGTTCGCCCGACCAGAGCGTCGCGGGCCGCGGCGTGGTGCGCCGGCCCGTCGCGGCGGCCACTTCATCGGGGTCGCAGGCACCGGCGTCCACGGCGCGCTGGACCTTCGCCTCGAGCTGGCGGATCGTCGCCGGCTCGTCCATCACGCCGCCGGTGTGGTCGTCGGCGTACCACCGCTGCAAGCGGTCGAACGTGTCGTCGAGGCCCTGGCGCAGGTCGGCGAAGACGGTCGCGTACCGGCTGACCAGATGGCTGACGTGCAGATCCCAGCCTTGGACGTAGCCGTGCGCCAGGGAGTGACGCACCGACGTGGCGTGGCGTGACCACACCCGGTGGAGCTCCTCGCGCGTGTCGGCGGTCGGCACGGCGTTGTTGGAGCCGTCGGACAGTCGCACCTCCGTGCCCGCGAACGTGACCTGCAGCAGGTGGCGCACGAAGTCACAGGCCGGGTGCTCCAGCCGCTGCTCCCCCGGCGGCAGCCCGAGCCCGGCGGTGTAGTCGTAGACGCCCAGGTGCGCGGCGCAGACCCGACCGGCACCGGCCTCGCGGATCGCCCGCAGCTCGACCCGGCCCTCCGGGCCGAGCACCGACGGGGTCGTCTCGATCTGCACCTCGAAACGCAGCCGCCCGCGGGGAAGGTCATGGACGTCCTCGAGATGGTCGAGCACCTCCACGAACGCCGCGACGTGCGCCACGGAGACGATCTTGGGGAACGTGACCACGAAGCCGGCCGGCAGCTCCCCGAGCTCCTCCAACAGCGTGCCGACGAACCGGTCGAGCGTCGCCACGCTGCGCCAGGCCAGACCGTCGCTGAACGACTTGACGCGCAACCCGACGAACGGCGGGGCGGTCCCGTCGGTGATCCATCCCGCGACCGCCCGTGCCGCCGCGACCGCGTCGAGCGCTTCCTGCTCCTCGCTGCGACCGAGGTAGCCGTCCTCGAGGTCGACCCGCAGGTCCTCGATCGGCTCGGTGGCGAGCTTGACCGCGACCCGTTGTCGGACGTCCTCGGCCAACGGACCCACCTCGATGCCTATCGCCCGAGCGAACGTGCGCGCGTCCGGTGCGTGGGCATCGAGCAGCCGCCCGGCCTCCGCCCCGAGGGTCGTCGGCAGCTCGGCGGTGATCCGGTCGGCCGGGACGTACAGCACCTGCACCGGCTGACGTGTCTCCGGCGCTCCTGGCCATCCGGTGCGGTAGCGGTCCTCGGCGGCATCGACGCCGGCGAGCAGCCGCTCCACGGTCGCGGGGTTGCTTCGTGGTTCCACGGGGCTCAGCTCCCGCGGTAGGTGCTGTAGCCGTACGGGCTGAGCAGCAGCGGCACGTGGTAGTGCTCGTCGGGTGCGGTGACCTCGAACTCGATCGCGACCTCCGGCCAGAAGCTGTCGCGCCCCTGGGTCCGTGCCCAGGCACCGGTGGCGAAGGTGAGACGGTAGGTCCCGGCCCGCATGTCGTCGCGCTCGACCAGACCACCGATGCGGCCGTCGGCGTCGGTCGTACGCTGATCGAGCAGCTGCCAGGTGTCGCCGTCGCGGAACTCGCAGGTCACGTCCACCGCGACCGCAGGTCGGCCGTTCGCGGTGTCGAGGACGTGGGTCGACAGGCTCATGGTGGTGCTCCTCGTCGAGGTGGTCAGGGTCAGCCGGCGCCGCCGTCGCGCAGCAGCTTGTCCAGCCGCAGGTGGGTGATCTTGCGCTGCTCCTCCGCAGCGACGCGCCGCTCGGTCTCCGGATCGTTGTCCATCCGTGTCCGCAGTGACGTCAGCATCTGCTCCGCCGACAGGCCGGTGGCACAGATCAGGAACACGTGGTCGAAACGCTCCTCGTAGGCACGGTTGCCATCCGCGAGGTCAGCGAGCGTCGTCTGCTCCGCCGATGCCGTCCCGGCCTGCTCCTGGCTCGACCACCGCGCGCCCGAGCGCTCACCGATCCGGGGGTGGGCCGCGAACGCTTCCAGGTGATCGTCCGCGTCGAGGTCGGCCCACACCGCATCCGCAACCTCGAGCAGTTCCGTCGCGTCGCTGAACGGGCGCCGGTCGGCGACCTGCTCCGCCCAAACGGTGGAACCGCAGCAGGCGAGCAGATCCGCCTCCGCCCGCGTCCGATCCACCACGTTGAGCCGAGCGAGGCCGTAGCGCCGCCAGCCGTCGTCATCCACCGTGCCGTACGCCCGCAGGCGGGCGACGCCACCGTCCGGTAGCACCCGGAGCTTGAGGTGGGAGACGGGCCCGTCAGACGCCACCTCGAACCGGTGCCGTGCGTGCGGCTGCATCGCGGTCGCCGGGACGAGCTCCTCCCAACGGTCCGACGACAGCTCGGCGGCGTGCGTGCCGGGGGCGTGGACCCCCTCCACGATGCAACGGTCGGGGTAGTTGCCCTTGAAGTTGGTCGTCTCCAACTCGATGCGGTCGAGCGCCGCGGTCGTCGCCAGCTCGATGATCGCCCAGTCCTCGCCGGGCCCGCGGCGTCGCCGGGTCTCCCACCCGTCGGACATCTCCTTGGCGTCGCCGACCATCAACAGGTTGTGCGGGGAGGAGAAGAACTCGTCGGAGCACGCCACCGCCCGGCCGCCGTTGACCGCGGCGGCGAGGTCGAGCCGACCGTTCGGGTCGGCCTCCGTCCACAGGTCAGGCAGGGCACGGCCGAGCAGCCGCAGCCGGGCGACGCCACCGTCGGGGACGATGCCGAACCGCACGTGGGTGACGCGCACGGCCCGTTCGGTGCCGAGGACCTGCCGCTCGTGGGGTTGCACCGGCGTGTCGCCGAGCAGCGGGAACCACGACGTCGATCCGTCCGGGGGCGGGCCGCCGGTGTCGGCGCCCTCCAGCCAACAGGACGCCGGGGCGTTGCCCCGGAAGTGCGTCGTGTCCACGACCGCCTGCTCGATCACCCCGGCGACGCCCAGGCGGACGACGGCCACGTCGCACCCCTCGCCGCGCCGGCGCCGGGTCTCCCAGCCGTCCATCACCTTGCCGCGGTCGCCGTAGCTGCTGATGTCGAACACCGGGGGTGCCGGCTCGAGCAGGTTCTCCTTCGGTGCGAAGAACTCGTCCGTCGCCTCCAGGACCATGCCGCCGAGCCGCCGCGCTGCCAGGTCGATCTGCGCGGAGAAGCGGGTCTCCTCCGGATGGCTCACACTTCGTCCCTTCGTCGTGGCTGGCCGGTCGCTGGCTGCAGCAGCGCTCCGTCGCGCGCGATGCAGCGACCGCGTAGGTAGGTGCGCCGCACCGTCCCCGTCAACCGACGGCCGTCGTAGGGGGTGATCGGGTGCCGGTGTGCGAGGGCGGCCGCGTCCACCGTCCAGGTGTCGTCCGGGTCGACCACGATCAGGTCCGCGTCGGCGCCCGGGACGATCGCGCCCTTGCGGCGCAGCCCGGCGATCCGGGCCGGCCCGGATGCGAGCCACCGGGCGACGTCGCTCAGCCCGAACCCGCGTCTGCGGGCCGCGCTCCAGAGCACCGGGAAGCCGAGTTGCAGCGAGGCGATCCCACCCCAGGCGCCCAGGAAGTCCCCGGTGGCCAGCCCCTTGTCCTCCGCCGGTGCGGGCGAGTGGTCGCTGACGACCCCATCGATCGTGCCGTCGGCCAACGCCTCCCACAGCCGGTCCTGGTTCGCGCGATCGCGGATCGGTGGGGCGCACTTGTGGTCGGTGGCACCGTCGGCGACGTCCTCCGCCGTCAAGGTCAGGTAGTGCGGACACGTCTCGACCGTGACCGGTAGGCCGGCCCGCCGGGCGTCGGCGAGCGGCGCGAGCGCATCCGCCGCCGACAGGTGCAGCACGTGCAGGCGACCGCCGGTCGCACGCACCCCGTCGAGCAGGGTGGTGATGGCGGCCACCTCGGCGTCGGCCGGCCGGGTGTCGAGCCAGGTGCGGTAGCGCCGTGGGTCGGCGTCGGCCGGCGCGGTCGCGAGCGCCGCGGGGTCCTCGGCGTGCACGATCAGCGGTACGCCCAACGCGGCGGTCCGGGCGAGGAGCCCGGCGGCGGCCGACGGGGCGAACGAGCCGTACTCCGGCACCCCGCTGTCGCAGGTGAACGCCTTGAAGCCGAGCACGCCGGCGGCGGCCAGTCCGTCGAGGTGCTCCTCGCTGCCGGGTACCACGCCACCCCAGAAGGCGACGTCCACGTGCGTGCGCCCGTGGACCGCCGCGAGCTTGCGATCCAACGACTCGACGGTCGTGGTCGGCGGCAGGCAGTTCAAGGGCATGTCGACGACGGTCGTGATCCCGCCCAGCGCCGCGGCTCGGGTCGCGGTGTCGAAGCCCTCCCAGTGCGCCCGACCGGGATCGTTGACGTGCACGTGGCTGTCGACGAACCCCGGCATGATCACCTGGTCGCCGAGGTCCTCGTGGTCGGTCGCCGTGTCGGCGGGGGCATCGGCAGGGGCGACGACGTCGACGATGCGGTCGCCCGCGACGAGCACGACCCCTGGGCGTTCCCCCTCAGGTGTGACGACGCGTGAACTGGCGAGCGCGAGCGTGGTGGCCATCGGCGAACCCTCGTGCAGCGTCAACAGCCTGTCAACCACGCGGCGTCCGTTCGGTCGACCAGGTCATCGAGGTCCCCCGTCACGACCGCCAGCCGCGACCGGATCGACGTCCGGCGACCGCCACCCCCGTTCCGTCGTTGACGTTCTGTTGATAGCTTCCGTCGCTACTCGTTCCGCGGTAGCTCGGGAGATCACCGCACAGGCTCGACGTGAACGGGAGGAGAGCGCGTGCCCATCGATCGACCGACCGACCTCGATGCCGCCTTGGCGTCCCTGTCGGACGTGCCGTCAGCGCACCTGCTGGCCGGCGGCACCGACGCGATGGTCGAGATCACCTTCGACCAACGCCGGCCCGAACACATCGTGGCGTTGCGTCGGATCCCCGAGCTGCGTGGGTACCGCGTCGACGATGACGAGCTCACCTTCGGCGCCATGCTGACCTACACCCAGGTGGAGCGCGAGCTCGCGTCGACCGCACCGGGGTTGGCCATGGCGGCCCGCACGGTCGGCTCACCCCAGATCCGCAACACCGGGACGATCGGGGGCAACCTCGGCACGGCCAGCCCGGCCGGAGACACCCTGCCGTGGCTGCTGGCGTTGGACGCGCGGGTCGAGCTTCGCTCGGTCCGCGGGTCGCGGGAGCTGTCCCTCGCGGACTTCGTCACCGGGCCGAAACGCACCGCTCGCGAACCCGACGAGTTGATCACCGCGGTGCGCGTCCCCCGGGTCGAAGGGCCGCAGCACGTCGCCAAGCTCGGACCACGCAACGCGATGGTCATCTCCGTCGCGATGGCCGCGGTCATCGTCGACACCACCAACCGGCGGGTCCGTGCCGCGTTCGGGTCGGTCGGTCCACGACCGATCCGGGCGAGCGACGCCGAACAGCAGGTGTCGGACGCCATCGACTGGGACGCGCTGACCTGCCCCGACGACGCGATCGTGCACTTCGCGGACGCCTGCGCCGAGGCGAGCCAGCCGATCTCCGACCACCGAAGCACCGCGGACTACCGGCGGCACGCCGTCGCGGTCCTGGCCGCACGATCGCTGAGGAGGTGCTTGGCCGCATGAGCGACCCCGATCCCACCCCGACGGAGCCGACCCCGGCCCCCGACCCGGAGGCCTACGAGCTCACGATCAACGGACGCACCCGCGCCGTCCCATCCGCGTGGCTGGGCGAGAGCCTGCTGTACGTCCTGCGCGAACGCCTCGGCCTGCCCGGCGCGAAGAACGCGTGCGAGCAGGGCGAGTGCGGGTCGTGCTCGCTCTACCTCGACGGCCTCCTGGTCAACTCCTGCTGTGTGCTCGCCGCGGACGCCACCGACGCGCGGATCGACACGGTCGAGGGGCTCGCCGACGGCGACCAACTCACCGACGTGCAGCAGGCGTTCCTCGACGCCGGCGCCGTGCAGTGCGGCTTCTGCATCCCGGGGTTGATCACCACCGTGCACGACCTGCTCGACCGGACGCCGACCCCCAGCCAGCTTGAGGTCCGCGAGGCGATCAGCGGCAACCTGTGCCGTTGCACCGGGTACGGCCGCATCCTGCAAGCGGTCGAGGACGTCCGCGCGCAACGGGAGGCGGCTCGATGAGCTCCGCGTCGACGACCACCCGGGACCGGGTCCGCGACGGCCTCGGCCAGGACGCCGACCGTCCCGACGGCACGCCGAAGGTCACCGGCGGGTTCGCGTTCTCCAGCGACCTGCACGCCCGCGGGATGCTGTGGGGCCGGACGCTACGCAGCCCGCATCCGTCCGCCCGCATCGTCTCGATCGACACCTCCGCGGCGGAGGCCATGGCCGGGGTCACCACCGTCGTCACCGCGGCGGACGTGCCCGGCAAGGCGACCTACGGGCTGGAGCACGCCGACCAGCCGGTGTTCGCCAGCGAGGTGGTGCGCTACCAGGGGGAGCCGATCGCCGCGGTCGCTGCGGAGCACCCCGAGCTGGCGGTGCGGGCGCTCGAGGCGATCGAGGTGGAGTACGAGGTCCTCGACCCGGTCACCGACCCCGAGCACGCCATGGCGGCCGCGGCTCCGATCCACCCGGACGGCAACGTCGTCCGCCATCTGCCGCTGCGCCACGGTGACGTCGAGGCGACCGGCGAGGTCGTCGTCGAGGGCACCTACGAGGTCGGCATGCAGGACCAGGCGTTCATGGGCCCGGAGTCCGGTCTGGCCATCCCCGCCGACGACGGTGGGGTCGAGCTGTACATGTCCACCCAGTGGCTGCACGTGGACCGCGATCAGGTCGCGGCCTGCCTCGCGCTACCTCCGGACCAGGTGCGCATGACCCTGGCCGGGGTCGGCGGCGCGTTCGGTGCCCGCGAGGACGTCAGCCTCCAGGTCCACGTCTGCTTGCTGGCGCTACGCACCGGTCGGCCCGTCAAGATGCTGTACTCCCGCGAGGAGAGCTTCTTCGGCCACGTCCACCGTCACCCCGCCCGGATGTGGTTCCGCCACCACGCCGACCGGGACGGCCAGCTCGTCAAGGTCGAGGCCCGGCTCGTCCTGGACGGCGGTGCGTACGCGTCCACGTCCAGCGCGGTCATCGCCAACGCGGTCTGCTTCGCGGGCGGCCCGTACCGCGTCCCCAACGCCCAGATCCACGGCTACGCGGTCCGGACGAACAACCCGCCGTGCGGCGCGATGCGCGGGTTCGGGGTGGTCCAGGCCTGTTACGGCCACGAGTCACAGATGGACAAGCTGGCGGACGCGCTCGGGATGGACCCCGTCGAGCTACGCCTGAAGAACGCGCTCAAGCCGGGCGACACGCTCCTCACCGGGCAGGTCATCACCGGCACCGCGCCCGTACGTGAGGTGATCGAAGCGGCGGTGGCCCATCCCCTGCCACCCGAACCATCGGATGACGATCCCGCGCTCGCGCTGCCCGGGGGTGCCGGGCTCACCGCCGAACGCGGCGACGTCCGTCGCGGCGTCGGGTTCGGGGTGAGCATCAAGAACCTGATGTTCTCCGAGGGGTTCGACGACTACTCGACCGCCGGCGTGCTGCTGGAACTGGACGGCCACGGTCAGGCGATCGCGACGGTCCACTGCGCGAGCGCGGAGGTCGGCCAGGGGTTCGTCACCCTCGCGCAGCAGATCACCCGCGAGCGGCTCGGGGTCGACCAGGTGATGCTGCGCCCGGCCGACACCGCCATCGGCTCCGCCGGCTCCTCCAGCGCGTCACGTCAGACCTGGATGAGCGGCGGTGCGGTCGAGTTGGCCTGCGACGCGGTCCGGGAGGCGCTGTTCGAACGCGCCGTGGCGCGCCGTGACCTGGCCTTGGACGACGCCGACCACCCGCTGTTCGACCTGCGCGACGGGCACGTGGTGGAGGCCGGCGGCTCGGCCTCGATCCCACTGGTCGACCTCCTCGCGGAGGGGCCGATCGAGCGCATCGAGGTGCACCGGCACGCGCCGACCGACCCGCTGGACGAGGACGGGCAAGGCAACGCCCACGTGTCGTTCGCGTTCGCCGCTCACCGGGCGGTGGTGGACGTCGACCCGGACCTCGGCCTGATCCGGGTGGTCCAGATCGCCACCGGGCAGGACGTCGGGCGGGCGCTCAACCCCCGCGCGGTGGTCGGCCAGATCGAAGGTGGCATCGCCCAGGGGGTCGGGCTGGCGGTGATGGAGGAGATCGTCATCGAGGACGGCAAGGTCCGCAACCCGTCGTTCACCGACTACCTCATCCCGACCGCGCTCGACATGCCGGAGGTGCTCGCCACGGTGATCGAGCAGCCCGAGCCGGGTGCCCCGTTCGGCGCCAAGGGCGTCGGCGAGCCTCCGACGATCTCGTCGACGCCCGCGGTCGCCGCGGCGGTACGCGCCGCCACCGGCCTGGCGCTGCCGCGGGTCCCGATCCATCCGGAGGACATCGCGCTGACACCCGCCCGCGATGGGTGAGGAGCCGACCGTGCCGGACACCGATCTCCCCGCGGGTCTGCCGGCGGTGGCTGCGGAGTTCACGATCGAACCGTTCGTCCCCGGAGCGCCCGGCCCACACGTGCAGGCGGCCATCGACGCGTGCGTACAGGCGGGCTTGGACGTCGAGGTGGAGCCCTTCGGCACCCGCATCGACGGCGGCGGTGAGCAGGTCGCGACCGCCGTCGGCGAGTTGACGCGGGCGGCGTTCCGTGCCGGCGCGAGCCGCGTGTCCCTCCAGATCAACCGGCACCCGTCATGAACCAGCTTCCGAGCGGTACCACCACCCCGACCGCAGCCGGTAGCCCGACCGCTGCCACCACCTCGACGGGGCTCACCGCGGAGACGCAGCGGTTCGTCGACGGTGTCCGGCCGTTACTGGACGCGATCGGCGCGTCGCTGGTCGACCGGGATGGGGCGGTCCTGGCCGGCCGCGCCGAGGTGACCAGCGAACGCGAGGTGCCGTTGATGTGGGAGGGTCGGCTGGTCGGGCTGGTCCGGCTCCCCGGCCTGCAGGACGCGCTGGGGCAGCTGGTCGACGACGTCGAGTCGCAGCTCGGCGCACCCTTGCACCAGCTCGATCGGCGCGACAAGCAGCGTGCGGTGCAGCTGCTCGACCGCCGGGGCGCGTTCGTGCTGCGCAAGGCGGTCGACGAGGTCGCCGAACTGCTCGGTGTCTCCCGCTTCACGGTCTACAACTACCTCAACCGCGAGCGCGACGTGGACGACCCGGACCCCGACCAACCCACCCCGCCCGGCACGTGAGCCGAGGAGCTTTCCATGTCCGCCACCAGCTCTCCCGCGATCGTCGCCGGCCCGCAGGTCGACGGCACCGACCGCGTCTTCACCCCTGAGGCGCTGGCCCTGCTCGCCGACCTCCACCGTCGGTTCGAACCGCGCCGACGCGAGCTGCTGGCAGCTCGGACCGAACGGCAACGGCGGATCGATGCAGGCGACCGGCTCGACTTCCTGGAGGAGACCCGCGCGATCCGCGAGGATGACTCGTGGCAGGTACGGCCAGCACCAGCCGACCTGGCCGACCGGCGGGTGGAGATCACCGGGCCGACCGAGCCGAAGATGGCCGTCAACGCCCTCAACTCGGGCGCGAAGGTGTGGTTGGCGGACCTCGAGGACGCCAACACCCCCCACTGGTCCAACGTGGTCGGTGGCCAGGTGGTCCTGCAGGACGCGGCCCGAGGCACCCTGGAGCACACGTCCGCCGATGGACGCACCTACCGGCTGCGCGAGGACGGCGACTGGGCGGTCATCGTGACCCGCCCCCGCGGCTGGCACCTCGACGAACGCAACGTCACCGTCGACGGCGAGCCGGTCTCGGCCAGCCTGGTCGACGCGGCGCTGTACGTCCTCCACAACACCCAGGCGCTCCTGGACCGCGGGTCCGGTCCGTACCTCTACCTCGCGAAGCTCGAGAGCCACCTCGAGGCACGCCTGTGGGACGAGGCGATCACCGCGATGGAGGAGGCCGCAGGCATCCCCGTCGGCACCGTCCGCGTCACCGTGCTGATCGAGACCATCCCGGCCGCGTTCGAGATGGACGAGATCATCTACGAGCTGCGCGAGCACCTCACCGGGCTCAACGCCGGCCGCTGGGACTACCTGTTCAGCCTCATCAAGGTGTTCCGCTCGGCCGGCCCGTCCATGATCCTGCCCGACCGGGCGGAGGTCACCATGGCGGTGCCGTTCATGCGCGCCTACGCGCAAGCGCTGGTGCGGACCTGCCACCGGCGCGGCGCCCACGCCATCGGTGGCATGTCGGCGTTCATCCCCAACCGTCGGAACCCCGAGGTGACCGCGACGGCGCTGGACAAGGTCCGTGCGGACAAGGAACGCGAGGCCGGCGACGGCTTCGACGGTTCCTGGGTGGCCCACCCGGACCTGGTCGAGCTCTGCGCGGAGGTCTTCTCGCACGCGTTCGAGGGCGGCCGTATCGACCAGCTCCACCGCACCCGCGACGATGTCGAGGTGGACGCGGACGACCTGCTCGACATCGCCAGCGTCGACGGTGCGATCACCCACCAGGGGGTACGGACGAACGTCGCGGTCGGCGTGGAGTACCTCGCGGCGTGGCTCGGTGGGCTCGGCGCCGTGGCCATCAACGACCTCATGGAGGACGCGGCGACCGCGGAGATCTCGCGCGCGCAGCTGTGGCAGTGGGTCCACGCCGATGTCGAGCTCGACGACGGCAGCCGGGTGGATCAGACGCTGGTCCGCAACGTGCTCGAGGAGGAGGTCACCCGGCTCGTGGACCTCAGTCCCGACGAGGCGACCGCGGGCCGCGTCCGGGAGGCCGCCCGACTCTTCGAGGTCGTCGCCCTCGACGACTCGTTCGTCGACTTCCTCACCTTGCCGGCGTACGAGCTGATCGACCGCCCGGGGGGCTGACCTGGCCGTGGGTCGTCGGATCGGGTCGGTCGCGAGCGCAGCCGGACCGGCCCGCGAGCGCAGCCGGACCGGCCCGCGAGCACAGCCGGACCGGTTCGAGGGTTCAGCCGGACAGCTCCGGTGGCTGGACACCATCACGGGCGACGACGCCTTCGATCACCCCGAAGGGACGGTCGGCGACGACGAACACCTCGTTGGGGTTGTCCAACCCGTACGGGGAGAGATCGACGAGGTTGTGGTGCTCGTTGGGCATCCGGAACCGTATCCAGGTCAGCTCCGCGTGCGCGTCCAACACCGCGTTGCCCATCGCGTGCAGCGTGTGCTGCACCGACTCGCTCTCATCGTGCTCCGCGAAGGTCGCGGCGAAGCTCGCCGGCACCGCCGTGGCCAGACGCTCGTGCTCCACGTCCGGGCCGGTGGTCCCCCAGCGCGCTTCGACCGTGGTCGCCATGATCCGGTCGCGGGTCTGCGGCAGCGTCGTGTACTCGTCCACGAGGTAGTCGGAGAACGCCGAACCGGTGGTCTTGAGCACGCGAACGCCACGGGCGCCGCCCTGGATCTCCGGCGGCTGGTCGCGGGCTTGGCTCAGTACGGTGACCTGGTCACCGCCGGGCGCGGGCCGGAAGGCGTGGTCGTGGCCACGTCCGTCCACCTCGATGCGCTCCCACGGGTGCGCCACCACCTCGATGCTGACCCGGTCGACGGCCGGGGAGGCGACCAGCAGTCGGTCAGCGACCCGGCGTGCGAACCCGGCGACGGTATCGATGCCGTCGCGGGCCAGGGCGAAGCAGGTGCCACGCATCGTGTCGGTGGGCAGCACGGCTGCGTTGTCTCCGTCGACGTGCGCGGCCTCGAAGGCGCCCTCGAGCCGGACCTCGATGTCGAGGTCCCGGAAGGTGTGACGGTCGCCGTCGCGGGCGACGGTGGCCAGCCGGATACCGGACTTGCCGTAGCGGTTGGGGCCCATCGGGTAGCTCACGGGTCGGCTCCGGGGGTCGGCTCAGGGGGATCAGGTCCGGGGG
>SKNP01000435.1 GCA_007120485.1 Nitriliruptoraceae bacterium | reverse complement strand
CGCGGGGCTGGTCGCCGCCGCGTCGGCCGCCGCGCTGGCCTCGACCACCGCGCCGGGCGTCGCTCACCGTTCCTCCGGGGTCGCCGCGTACCACCGGGCACCCTCGGGCCGGTCCTCGACGACCACACCCGCTGCGGCGAGCTGGTCGCGGATCGCATCGGCGGTGGCGAAGTCCCGGTCGGCGCGAGCGGCGGCCCGTTGGTCGAGCAGCTGCTCGACCAGGACGCCCAGCTGCTGCTCCACGCCGGCAGCGTCCGCCAGCGACGCTTCCAGCGCGAGTCCGAGCACGTCGTCGCCGAGGTGGCGCAGCGCCGCGGCGAACCCGGCGAGCGTGGCGGCCGCGTCAGCGTCGCCCTTCTCGGCCAGCGGCAAGGTCTCGTTACCGGCCGTGACCAGTTCGTGCAGGGCGGCGACCGCAGCGGGCGCGTTGAGGTCGTCGTCCATCCCGGCGCGGAAGGCCGCGACGTGCCGCTGTACCGGATCCGCTTCGAGGTCGCCGTCGGCGATGTCGACCACCCGAGCGGCCGAACGCAGGAAGGTCGTGAACCGCTGGTGCGTCGTCGTGGCGTCACGCAACCGGTCGGTATCGAAGATCAACGGCGTGCGGTGCTGTGCCGAGAGGTACCACAGTCGCAGCGGCCCCGGACCCCACTGGTGGATCGCCTCCTCCAGGCTGACGACGTTGCCGACGGACTTGGACATCTTGGCGTCGCCCATCTGCACCATGCCGTTGTGGACCCAGGTGCGGACGAACGGCGCTCCGTGCGCAGCCTCGTGCTGAGCGATCTCGTTCTCGTGGTGGGGGAACACCAGGTCGAGCCCACCACCGTGGACGTCGAACCCGCCGCCGAGGTGCTTGGCCGCCATCGCGGAGCACTCGATGTGCCAACCCGGTCGTCCCGGCCCCCAGGGCGATGGCCACGCGGGTTCGCCCGGCTTGGCCGACTTCCACATCGCGAAGTCGAGCGGGTCCTCCTTGCGGTCGGCGTCGACGATGTCGTCGCCCTGCTGCATCTCGTCGACCTGTCGGCGCGACAGCTTGCCGTAGCCCTCGAAGGCACGGACCCGGAAGAACACGTCCCCGTCGGCCTCGTACGCCTTGTCCTGCTCGAGGAGTTCGCCGATCAGCGCCTGCATCTCCAGCAGGTGCCCGGTCGCCAGGGGCTGGATGTCCGGCGGCAGCACGCCCAGCGCATCCATCGTCCGGTTCCACGCGCGGGTGTACCGCGTGGCGATCACCGCCGGGTCCACCCGCTCGCGGCGGGCGCGCATGATGATCTTGTCGTCGATGTCGGTGACGTTCTGGACGAACGTCACCTCGTAGCCGCTGGCCGCCAGGTACCGGCGCAACAGGTCGAAGACGACCGCGGCCCGGCCGTGGCCGATGTGTGCGTCCGACTGCACCGTCGGACCGCAGACGTACAGGCTGGCTTTGCCCTCGTCGCGGGGCTCGAACGGACGCTTCTCGCGGGACAGCGTGTCGTAGAGGACGAGGGACATCGAGGACCACCACGGGAGGGGACGGACGGCGCTGCGGCCGCGGACGGGGCGCCAGGTGCCAGCGCCGGAAGGGGACGAAGGACGCGGGACGTCGAGCGGTGTCGCTCCACGACGACCGGCAGCAGCGAACGGGCAGGCTACCCGGCCGCGGGCAGCAGGAGCCCGGAGCACCACGCCGCGATGCCCTCGCCGCGGCCGAGCGTGCCGAGCCCATCGGTCGTGGTGTACTTCACGGAGACGGCGCCGACGTCGAGGTGGCAGACCTCCGCCACGGCGGCGCGCATCGCGGGGCGGTGGGGAGCCAGCCGGGGCCGCTCGGCGACGAGCGTGAGATCGACGTTGCCGATGGTCCACCCGGCCGCCTCCACGTCGGCCACGACCTGTGCGAGCAGGCCCATCGAGTCGGCACCGGCGGTGTCCGGCTCGTCGACACCGAACCGTTCCCCGAGATCGCCGAGCGCGGCCGCGCCGAGCAACGCGTCGGCGATCGCGTGGGCGCCGACATCCCCGTCGGAGTGGCCGGCCAGGCCCGATGCCGAGCTGATCCGGACCCCGCACAGCACCAAGGGCCGGTCGGTGTCGGCGTCGAAGGGGTGGACGTCGAGGCCACTGCCGATCCGCGGGGCGGTCACGCGTCACCTGCGGGCAGCGTCTCGTCGGGCACCGGCGCCAGCGGTGGGGAGGCGGCCGCCAGCGCTTCGACGACCGCCAGGTCGCTGTCGTAGGTGACCTTGCGGCCCCAGGCCGACCCCGGCGTGACCACGATCCGACCATGCAGTCGCCCGTCGGCGAGCAACCGTTCGACCAACCCGAGTTCATCGGAGGCGTCGTCGCCGATGGCCAGCGCAGCGTCCAGGGCGCCGCGGGCGAAGACCTGGGGCGTCTGGATGCCGACGAGGTGATGCCGATCGACCGTGGCGACGATGGTCCGGCCGTCGGTCCGCTTGAGGGTGTCGGCGACGGGGAGCCCGGGCGCTGCGGCCACCACCGGCCCGGACGCATCGGCATCGGCGTCGGCGACCGCCTCCACGGCGGTTCGGATCACCTCCGGCGGCATCAGCGGACGAGCAGCATCGTGCACCGCGACCGTCGTGACCTCGTCCGGCAGCACCGCCACCCCGGCGCGGACGCTGGCGGTCCGGGTGGCACCACCGGGGACCCAGTCGGCGACCGGGGTCGCATGGGCGGCCTGCGCGAAAGCGTCGGCCTGACCGGGAGCGTGGACGACGATCGCCGGTGGCAGCCCGGCCGCCGCCAGCGAGCCGAGCGCGTGCGCCACCAACGCGCGACCCGCGACCTCGACCAGCGCCTTGGGGCCGTCGGCACCGAGCCGTTGCCCCGACCCGGCAGCGACCAGGACCACGCCGACGGCGCTCACGGCCCGTCCCCGGCCCGTGGGGCCCCGAAGAGCATGCGGCCGGTCCGGCTCTGCACGATCGAGGCGACGTCGACCTCGACCGAGGTCCCGACCAGCTCCGCGCCGTCCTCCACGACCACCATCGTGCCGTCCTCGAGGTAGCCGACCCCCTGCTTGGGCTCGCGGCCGGTGCGGACCACCCGCAGCTCCACGCGGTCGCCGGGGAGGACGGGCGAGCGCACGGCATCCGCCAGCGCGTTCGGGTTGAGGACCCGGATGCCGCTGCGTTCCGCCGTACGGGCCAGCTCCACGTCCGCGGTCACCAGCCCCGCCCGGCGGTCACGGCAGAGGGCGGCGAGCTTCGCGTCGACCTCGGCGACACCCGCGACCTCGTCGTCGTCGATCTCGACCGCGACCAGCCCCTCGTCCTGCAGGGTCTGCAACGTCGCGAGCCCACGCTCACCGAGCTTGGCGCGGTGCGGCTCGTCGTGCTCGGCGATGCGCTCCACCTCGGCCAGCACGAACCCCGGAACGACCAGGGTCCCGTCGAGGAACCCGGTGCGGGCCACCTCCGCGATGCGCCCGTCGATCAACGCCGAGGAGTCGACCACCTTCACCCCGCGGCCGCGCGACGGGGTGCGGACCTCGAGGCGCCCGCGGAGGCCGACGAACCGTCCGAGCTCGCCACCGCGGTCGGCACCGAGCCGGTAGCCGGCGTAGGCGAGCACGATCAGGACGAGCAGTGCGATCGGCACGGTGACCTGCTGGAACGGCAGCAGCAGGACCGGCACGAGCAGCGCGACCCCGATGAACGCACCCAGCGCGGCGCCGATGCCGGCGGAGACCAGGGCCACCGCCGGGACCTGCGCCAGCCGCTGCGAGGCGGAGTCGACCCCGCGGACGACCGCCCGGCCGAGGATGCCGCCAGCGAGGTAGCCGACCAGCGCACCGAGCACGGAGGTGACCAGGCGGGTGGTCTCCTCGGTCCCCGGTGCGAGCGCGTCGTCGGCGACCGTGCCGAGGCCGTAGCCAGCCGCGGTCAGCGACAGCACGACCGTCAGCCGGACGAGCTCGGTGACGAGGGAGACCTCACCGGTGCGGCGCACCCGTGGGGAACCGGACCCGCGCGAGGTACTCAGCCGTGCGCGGCGGCCAGCGTGTCCTCGACCAGCTGCTCCGCCTGCTCCTCGGTCTTCTTGACGGCGGCGGCGAGCTCGGACAGCAGGATCTGCTTGGCCTTGGTGAGCATGCG
>SKNP01000491.1 GCA_007120485.1 Nitriliruptoraceae bacterium | reverse complement strand
TGTGCATGTCGTCGCTCTCGCAGTACAACAGCCGGGTCTTCCAGGTGCCGCCGTCGCTGGGGGTCGACGCGCGGATCCTCAACGGCTACTGCTACCTGTCACCGGTCGAGATCGCCGACCCCGGCGTCATCGAAGCCCGGGTCCCGGACTTCACCGAGCGGGCCGGCCACTACTTCCAGAACTGGGACGCGCTGTACGAGGCGTGGCTCGGCAAGGTCCAGGACAACATCGCGGAGATCGAGTCGCTCGACTTCTCCCCGCTGCCGGAGACCGAGCCGCTCGAGACGGTCATGGAAGGCCGCGGTGTCAGCAGCGGCTGGCAGCTGCTGGCCGACTACCGCCGGTTCAAGGACCTCACGCTCAAGATCTGGCAGCTGCACTTCGAGTTCCTCAACCTCGGCTACGCCGCCTACCTCGACTTCTTCGGGTTCTGCAAGGAGTCGTGGCCGAACATCCCGGACCTGGCCATCGCCCGGATGGTGTCGGGTATCGAAGTGGATCTCTTCCGCCCCAACGAGGAGCTGAAGAAGCTGGCGCAGCAGGCGGTCGACCTGGGCGTGGCGGATGCGTTCGACCACGAGGATCCCGACGAGGTCCAGGCCCAACTGCAGCGCTCCGACGCCGGGCAGCGGTGGCAGGCGGCGTGGGATGAGGTCAAGGATCCGTGGTTCAACTTCAGCGACGGCACCGGCTTCTACCACTTCGACGCGCCGTGGATCGAGAAGCTCGAGGTCCCCTACCGGTTCCTCCGCGACTACATCACCAAGATCCAGGCCGGCGAGGACATCTCCCGGCCGATGGAGGCGATCCGAGCCGAGCGTGACCGCATCGTCGGGGAGTACCAGGACCTGCTCGACACCGATGAGGAGCGCGAGACCTTCGAGGCCAAGCTCGGCCTCGCCCGCACGGTGTTCCCCTACGTGGAGAACCACAACTTCTACATCGAGCACTGGTCCATGTCGGTGTGGTGGCGCAAGCTCCGCGAGCTCGGCACGACGCTCGCCAAGGAGGGCGTGACCGACCGCGAGGACGACGTCTTCATGCTGAAGATCGACGAGATCGACGAGGTGCTGTGGGACGTCTTCAAGGCGTGGACGACCGGAGGCGAACCGCGCAGCCGCCACCTCTGGCCGTCCAAGCTGGCGGAACGCCGCCGGATCTACGAGGCGCTCAAGCAGTGGGACGCTCCGAAGGCGCTCGGCGAGCCGCCGGAGGTCGTGACCGAACCGTTCACGGTGATGCTCTGGGGGATCACGACCGACTCGATCTCGAGCTGGCTCGGCTCGGATGGCGACACCACCGACGGCATCAGGGGGATGGCGGCCTCACCGGGCATCGCCGAGGGCCCCGCCCGGGTCGTCGAGTCAGCGGAGGACATCGGCGACATCCAAGAGGGTGAGATCCTCGTCGCCCCGATCACCGCACCCGCGTGGGCGCCGGCGTTCTCCAAGATCCAGGCGACCGTGACCGACATCGGCGGCGTGATGTCCCACGCAGCGATCGTCTGCCGCGAGTACCAGGTCCCGGCCGTCACCGGAACCGGCTACGCGACCCGGGACATCAAGACCGGCCAGCGGATCCGCGTGGACGGCACCGCCGGCACGGTGACCATCCTCGACGACTGACCAGGGACCTGGCGGCGTCCGGCTCGTTGCCGGACGCCGCCGACGAGACGAGGGAGCGCGCACGCATGTTGAGCCAGGAACACAACGACACCCTGACCCGCGTCGGGCCCGGCACGCCGATGGGCGAACTACTGCGCCGGTACTGGTACCCGGTCGCCATCGCCCAGGACCTCGAGGAGTTCCCCGTCAAGCGGGTGCGGTTGCTCGGCGAGGACCTGGTCGTCTGGAAGCAGCCGGATGGCGAGTACGGGATCATCCAGGAACGCTGCCCACACCGGCACGCATCGCTGGCCTACGGCGTGGTCGAAGCCGATGGGCTCCGGTGCGGCTACCACGGCTGGATGTTCGACCGCGAGGGATCCTGCCTCGACCAACCGGCGGAACCGGAAGGGTCCAACTTCAAGGTGAAGGTGGACGTCTTCACCGGTCGAGCGCAGGAGCTCGGCGGGCTGATCTTCGCCTACCTGGGCCCCGACCCCTCACCGCAGCTGCCTCGGTACGAGGCGTTCGTGATGGAGGGCATCCGCGACATCGGCCACAGCGTCCTGCCGTGCTCGTGGTTGCAGATCATGGAGAACGCCGTCGACCCCCACCACGTCGAGTGGTTGCACGGCCGGTACTTCCAGTTCCTCGCGGAGAAGCAGGGCTTCACCGCACCTGGTGCGTTCCAGAAGAAGCACGTCAGCACCGCGTTCGATGCCTTCGACCACGGGATCGTCAAGCGCCGGCTCCTCGAGGGGCAGAGCGAGGAGAGCGACGACTGGCGGATCGGCCATCCCTTGGTGTTCCCGTACCAGATGTGGGTCGGCGGCAACGGGCTGTACCAGATGCAGATCCGCGTGCCGGTGGACGACGAGACGACGTGGTTCCTGCTCTACACGATCCACAAGCCGGAAGGGGTCGAGCCACCCGTCCAGGACGGTCCGATCGTCAGCTACGAGTTCCCGTTCCTCGACGAACGTGGCCACCACATCGTCGACTACATCGAAGGCCAGGACGTCATGGCCTGGGTCACCCAGGGTCGGATCGCCGACCGCACCGCCGAGCACCTGGGCAAGTCGGATGTCGGCATCCTGATGCTGCGGCGCATGTTCAAGGAGAACATCGCCGCGGTCGAGGACGGCAACGATCCGCTCGGCACCGTGCGCGAGCCACACGAGGTCGTCGAACTGCCGCTCGAGAAGGACAAGTTCGGCGCGGGCTACGCGTTCGCGACCCAGTGGATCGACCAGGGCTCGATGCGCTACAGCCCGCAGAAGGACGCGCTCAAGCAGCTCCACCTCGACGCCGCCATCGAACGCGGCGAGGTGGAGCTCGAGGAGGTGGACTCCTGAGCACGCCGGAACCTCGCACCCACGGAGCGCACGCGCCGCATGCGGCCGACGACTCCGCGTCCCACGGGTCGCAGCGTCGTTCGCCGTTGCGCGGGGACCGCTGGGACGTCGACCGCATGAACCACCTGCACGATCTGCCGCGCTACTGCCCCGACTGCGGTGTGACGCTCACCGAGGAAGACGACCTGGCCGTGGAGTACTGGCAGGGCGAGCAGCGCATCTACCACGTGTGGTGCCGGACCTGCTCGTGGGCGGGCGACATCACACGGGTCCGGCGGATGGTCGGCCACGAACCTGCGGACTGAGCGACGTCCCGTGCATGCCAGGTCGGGCACCCGACCTCTCGACCGGGTGCCCGCGCTTGACGTGTGTCGTCGGCTTGGAAGGCTGGGTGGGTTCCTCGCCACCAACGAGCGGCCCACCCCCGTGACCCAGCTCCCCGAGTCCACCCCCTTCCCTCGCCGTCATCGGCCTGAGCAGGTCGTGGTGGTCGGCGGTGGGTTCGGTGGGCTGCTCCTCGCCCGCGAACTCGCCCAGGCCGGCGCACGCGGCCAGCCGGTCGAGGTCACGCTCATCGACCAGCGCAACCACCACACGTTCCAGCCGCTGCTCTACCAGGTCGCCACCGCTGGGCTGCAGCCCCAGGACATCGGCATCTCGCTCAGGGCGACGCTGCGCCGCCACGCGCCGCAGATCCGACTCGGCGAGGTCGTCGACATCGACCCGGACGCCCACACGGTGACGTTGGCTGACGACAGCTCGGTCACCTACGACCGCCTGGTCCTCGCTGCCGGGGCCGTCAGCACCGACCTCGGGCTGCCCGGGGTCGCCGACCACAGCTTCGGCCTCAAGTCGCTCGCGGACGCCACCGCCGTCCGCAACCACGTCCTGCGCCGGTTCGAACTGGCCAGCCATGATCCGGACGCCCATGAGGACGGGTCGCTGACCTTCGTGATCGCCGGCGGTGGACCGACCGGGGTGGAGCTGGCCGGGGCACTGGCCGAACTGGTCACCCTGGTGGTCAGCCGCGACCATCCCGACCTGGACACCTCGAGGGTGAGGATCGTCCTCGTCGAGGTGATGGACCGGCTCCTCGGCGGCTTCTCGAGCCGCTCGGCGGAGCAGGCTCGGCGCGAGCTGGAGCGACGCGGGGTGGAGGTCCGGCTCGGGACCGGCATCGCCGAGACCACCGACACCCACGTCACCTTCGACGACGGCGAGGTCCTCTTGGCCCGGACCCTGGTGTGGGCCGCCGGGGTCGCCGCATCACCCCTGGCTCAGACGCTCGGGGTCGAGCTGGGTCCCGGCGGGCGGCTACCGGTCGATCGGCGGCTGCGGGTCGAGGGGGTCGAGGACGTCCACGCCATCGGGGACATCGCCTTGGGCCTCGATGACGACGGCGAACCGCTCCCCCAGGTCGCCCCCGTCGCGATCCAGCATGGGCGGTACCTGTCGCAGCTGATCCAGGATGAGCTGGCCCGCGAACCGACACGGCCGTTCACCTACCGCGACAAGGGAACGATGGCCACGGTCGGACGCTCGGCCGCGGTCGCCGAGCTGCCCAACGGGCTTCGTTTCGGTGGCTTCCCGGCCTGGATCGCGTGGCTGGTGCTCCACCTGTGGATGCTCATCGGGTTCAAGAACCGGGTCGGAGTGCTGTTCAGCTGGTTCTGGAACTACCTGTTCCGTGACCACGCCGCACGGTTGATCGTCGACCAGCGCGAGGCCGGCGGCCGGGGCGCGGCCGACGACTCGTCCGCAGCCACGGCGCCGCCGGAACCCTGATCCTGGCTGCGGCATGGGCGTCGACCTCGGACCGACGATTGGTCTAGTCCACTAGGCTGTGAGGGACGGGGCGTGGGTCGCAGGTACTGCCCGACCCACTGCCCGTCCCCGCTGGTGGACGACGAACGGACGCGACGTGCCGACCCTGATGGCGCAGGAGATCGCCGAGCAGCCCGAGGCGCTGGCTCGGACCTTCGATCAGCTCCTCCCCCGACGGGACGAGCTGCGTGCGCTTGCGGCCGGGCGACGGCACGTGCTGTTCATCGCCCGCGGGACCTCCGACAACGCGGCGGTCTACGGCCGCTACCTGCTCGAGATCCACGCCGGGCTGGGCGCCTCCCTGGCCGCGCCCAGCCTGGCGACCCACTACACCATCGAACGTGACCTCTCCGACACGCTGGTCGTCGCCGTCTCGCAGTCGGGTGCGACCACGGAGATCGTCGACGCACAGCGGTGGGCCACCGACCACGGTGCCCGGACGGTCGCGATCACCAACGAGCCGGCTAGTCCGTTGGCGGGCACGGCCGACCTGGCGCTCGTCACGGCCGCCGGTCGTGAGTTGGCCGTGCCGGCGACCAAGAGCCACACGACCCAGTTGGCCGCGATCGCCGTGATCGCGGATGCGCTCGGTCCGGACCACGATCGGTTGGAGCCGCAGCTGCGGTCGGTCCCCGACGCGGTCCAGGCGACCTTGGCCGCCCGCGAGGGTGTCGACGAGGCGGTCACCGAGCTGACACGGGCCGACGCCATCCTGGTCAGTGGACGGGGGCTGGCCTTCGCGACCGCGCTCGAGATCAGCCTCAAGCTGGAGGAGACCTGTCTGGAGCCGGTCCGGGGCTTGTCGTACGCCGACCTGCGTCACGGCCCGATCGCGGTGGTCGACCACGACGTGGCCACCGTGCTCGTCGCGGCCCGCGAGGGACCGATGCTGCCCGGCATGCGCGAGCTGGCCGGCGACCTGCGTGACCTGGGTGCTCGCACGGTCGCGATCGGTGGCGATGCCGGGTTCCGATCGATCGCCGCGACGGCCGTCGGCGGACCGGACCTGCCCGAACGCGTCGCGCCGATCGGGTTGGTGGTCCCGGGCCAGCTCGTGGTCGAGGCGTTCGCCCGGTCACGCGGCCTCGACCCGGACGCTCCCCGCAGCCTGTCCAAGGTGACCCAGACCGACCCGGACGTGGCCGACCGCTCCGGCTGACCGGCCGCGATGAGGGCTTCGAGGCCATCGCAGCGCCCCTGCGGCGTCAGTACAACTCCGTCGTCAGCCGGTACCGATCCCCACGGTAGACCGACCGGACGAACTCCACCGCACGACCGTCGGCATCCCACGTCGCTCGCTCGAACAGGAACGCCGGCGAGCGCAACGGCACGTCCAGTACCTCGGACTCGCCTTCGTCGGTGACGGTCGGCTCGATCGACTGCACACCGTGGTCGATCACGACCCCCTTCTGGGCGAGGAGGTCGTAGAACGACCCGTCCTCCAGGTCGCGGGGTTCCAGGGGACCGATCAGATCCAGCGGCACGTAGAGGGTCTCGATCGCCATCGGCGCGGCGTCCGCCAGCCGCAGGCGGACGATCCGCACGATCCGCTCGGACGGGGAGATCTCCAGCCGACGTCCGAGCTGTGGTCCGGCCTGCAGCTGCTCGAGGCTCAGGGTCCGGCTGGTGGGGACCATTCCTCGTTCGCGCATGTCCTGCGAGAAGCTGGTCGCCGCCAGTGACTGCGAGACCTTGGGCTCGGCCACGTACGTGCCCGCACCCTGCCGGCGAACGATCAGGCCTTCGCGCGCCAACTCGTCGATCGCGCGGCGCAGGGTCATGCGCGAGACACCCAGTTCGGAGGCCAGTGACCGCTCCGGTGGGAGCGCGTCGCCGACCTGGAGGTCAGCGATCAGATCCCGGATCTCGTCCCGGATCGAGTGGTACTTGGCCTGCTGCACGCTGCCTCCCGCACCCAACTCACACACTAGAGGTATAGACCACATCATGCATGCAGACCACAGGATCGGGGTCTGCCCAGCACGGATCGGTCGAGCCACGTGTGGCCGATCGGCCGACTCGAGCGCTCGACCGTCATCCGTCCCCGACCCCCTCGACCATGACGGGGTCCCGCTACACCAGCACCGGCTCGAGTTCGGTGCAGCGAAGGGTGGCGTCGATCTCCTGGCGCATGTCGAGCTCCACCGGGACGGAGAGCTCGTCACCGAACTCGTCCAGGAGCCAGCGCACGGTCGGTCGTTCGAGTTCGCGGGGGTGGATCTCCACGACCACCCCCTGGTGGCCGGCGAGCCGGCCGTCGAGCGCCCGGACCCACCGTCCGACGGGGAACGGCGGCAGCAGTTGCCGCAGCACCGCGACCAGTTCCTGGTTGAGGTGGTTACCGGCCATCCCCGCGAGCTCCGCAGCGACCTGGTCGGGCGGCATCGCCGGCCGGTAGGGCCGATCGGAGCTGAGGGCGCTGTGGACGTCGGCCACCGCACCGATCTCCGCGATCAGCAGCATCCTGCCGGAGCCGATCTCCTCGGCGTCGAGTCGAGCGCCGACCCGGTTGCGGCCGATCAGCCCGCGCGGGTAGCCGCCGCCTCGCTGACGTTCGTGATGCTGGTAGGCGACGTGCGCGGGCAGCAGGCTGTCGACGGGCATCCGTCGAGCGAGTTCGTAGCCCATCCGCGGGTGCTCCTTGACCGCGGCGAACTCCTCGGTCGAGAGCTTCCCTGGCTTGTCCAGGATCGCGGAATCGATGTAGATCTTGCCGATGTCGTGCAGGAGGCAACCAAGGGCCAACTCGCGCAGGCGCCCCCGGTTCATACCCATCCGGGCACCGATCAGCGTGCCCACCACCGCGACGTCGACGGAGTGCTCGAACGTGTAGCGGTTGTGGGTCTTGAGCGAGTCCAACCCCTCGACGGTCGATGACTCGAGGATCTCCTCGATCAAGGCCTCCACGTCGAGGTAGAGCCGTCCGAGGAGATCCTCCGCGTCAGGGATCGGCAACGCCTGCTCGCCGAGGTCGGCGACCGCATCATCGACCGACCCTTCACCGCGACCACGCTCGGCCGCGACCTGTTCCACCTGCCCGAAGATGTCCGCGACGTGGTTGGTGACCGTTGCTCGGACACGATGACTGATGAGGTCACGGGGGGCCACGTCATCGGCCAGACCGTCCTGGATGTCGAGGGCGTAGTACCCCCGCACCTCGAGCGACCGGAGGTAGCGGTCGTTCAACTCGGTCCCGGCCGTCAGCAAGGGACGACCGACATCGTCGTAGATCGTCCGTCCGAGGATGTCACCTGGCCGGACGGCCTCGAGCTCGCGACGCTGCATGCGGGTCCCGGTCGTCGTAGGTGTGGATCCACGGGTTGGCCCCGACGGGGTGGGCCGGCGGGGCGGCCGAGCCGTGGGCCCCGTGCCCCGGAGCGAGCGTGTGAACCCGCACTCCAGAAGGTCGGCCGGAACCGCCGCCGCTCAAGCCCCCGCCACCGTCCGACCGCGCCCGTCCGACACCGACTACGGTGCCCGGTCCACGGGGCGTCCGACCCCCTCGCAGGTGGTGAGCTCGCACCCATGATCCCGACGACGACCTCGATCTGGGACCTCTACCTCGACGTCCACGACGCCGCGCCGATCCTCGAGGCGCTGGCGGTGCTGGAACACAACCGCGCGGTCCGCGAGCCACTACCGCTCGAGGACGCCCACCGGTTGCTGGCGCGCCTGCGCACGATCGCGAACATCAGCGCCGAGGAGAGCGTCTACTGGGCCGGTGAGGCGGACATCCGTCGTGACGAGGCCGAGGTCGACGGGGTCCGGTGGGGCTCGCCGGAGGTCGCCGCCCGGATGCGTGACGTGGCGGAGGAGCTGGCGTCCGGCTCACGACGGATCGCGGCCGCGGCGATGGCGGCCGCGGAGGATCTGGCACCGCGGCTGCCCGAGGAACCGTCACCCGAGGTGCGTGCTGCGGCGGAGGCCACCCGCCAGCAGGTGACCGAGCTGCTCGCCCGACAGGACCGCGGGGAACTCTGAGGACCGAGCCGGTCTGCCCCGGGCAAGCCGACGTCCGCGGGCCCGCGGACCTTCCGCCCGTGCACCCGCGGACCTTCCGTGCCGTGGACCCGCGGACCTTCCGTCCGTGAGCCCGTGCGTCCGACCCGGTGGCCGGACGCACGTGACCGACTCACCGTCCGCGTTCTGAGCTGCTGACCTCGCCCGCTTCCTGCTCGGCTTGGACCTCAGCGAGGAGGCGGTCGTCGCCGCTCGGAGCGTCGGCTTCGGTGACCTGCCAGCCATCGGGCGGGGTCATGGTCGTCGCGACCTGCTCCGCCTGGGTGGTCACCCGCTCCACGAACTCGTCGTGCCGAGCCGCGGCGGCACCGAGGTCGATGTGGTGGTCGAGCGCGTCGCGGCCCTCGAGCGAGACGAGCTGGTCCACCGCGGCCAACGCCACGTCCTGCATGGACACGACCTGGGAGTCGACGTGGGTGAAGAGGTCGTCGGGGATCGTCAGTTCGTGCGTCGAGGTGTCGCCGTCCTGGTCGATCTCGACCTGGTAGAGCTGGTTGCCCGCCGGGATGACGTTGATCGCGGCCATGTTGAACCTTGCTGTCGCGTGGGTCAGTGGACCAGTGTCACCAGCGCGGTCGCCCCGGATGGGCGCTCCGGACCGGACCGGTCAGCGGCGTCGCCGACGTGCGCCGAACGGCACGTCGCACCGTGCCGGTCGACCACGCACGCGTCGAACGCACCCTCCGACCGGCCGGCCACCTGACCGTTCGGCGCCGGCAACCGCGGCGTTCGACCTCGGCAGCCCCACCGCGGCCCGCCGATGGCAGCTGAGGACCATCTGCTCTGGGGAGGGATGCTCGGCCTACGTAGCGTGACACCAAGGCGTCGGAAGGCGCGTCATGGCGGGACCGCAGCACGTTGGTGCGGCCATCCTGGCTGTCGACGAACTGGACCCGTTGATCGTCGCGCTGCGCGACGACGGCTACCGCGTGGTCGGTCCCACGGTCCGTGACGGCGCGATCGTCCACGCCGATCTCGAGTCAGCCGCCGACCTGCCCCGCGGGTGGACCGACGAACAGGGTCCCGGCACCTACCGTGCGCGCCCGACGGATGGCGACGCTCGGTTCAGCTACGCCGTCGGACCCTCCAGCCCGAAACGGGAGCTCTTCCCTCCGCGGCAGCGGCTCTGGACGGCGACCTCCGACTCAGACGCGAGCTTCCAGGTGGTCGAGGAGGCTCGGGAGAGCCCACGGATCGCGTTCCTGGGCCTTCGCGGCTGCGAACTCGCAGCCATCCGCATCCAGGACCGCGTGTTCCTCCGCGGCAGCTACCAGGACGAGGTCTACGCGGCCAACCGTTCGGACACGCTCCTGATCGCCGTGGAGTGTGGTTCACCGGCGGGGACCTGCTTCTGCGCCTCGATGGGCACCGGCCCCCGCGTGGACGATGGTGCGGACCTGATCCTCACCGAACTGCTCGACGGCGACCCCCGGTTCCTCGTGCGGGTCGGCTCCGACGCCGGCGCTGCCTTGCTGGAACGGCTGGCGTACCGCGACGCGACGGCTGCGGATCTGGACGCCCGCGAGCAGGTCGTGACCGCTGCAGCCGAGAGGATGGGACGGACCCTGGACGTCGACGGGCTGCCCGATCTGCTGATGGACAACCTCGATCACCCGCGGTGGGACGCGGTCGCCGACCGGTGTCTGGCCTGCGCGAACTGCACCCTGGTGTGCCCGACCTGCTTCTGCAGCACGATCGAGGACACCACGGACCTGCGGGGGCAGACGGCCCACCGCGACCGACGGTGGGATTCGTGCTTCGGCCTGGAGTTCAGCCACGCGACGCCGGCCAGCATCCGCACGTCGACCAAGGCCCGCTACCGCCAGTGGATGACGCACAAGCTCGCGACCTGGGTCGAGCAGTTCGGGACTTCCGGCTGTGTCGGCTGTGGCCGGTGCATCACCTGGTGCCCGGTCGGCATCGACATCACCGAGGAGGCCGCGGCGATCCGTCGCGCATCCGATCCGACGTCCGCGGACCTCCCGGTCCCACCGACGGGAGCACGGCGATGACGACCCTCGAGCTCCCGTCCCGGGGCGAACTGACCGGCCGGCCCTACCAGGTCTCCACGGTCCGCCATCAGACCCACGATGTCGTGACCATCGACGTGCGACCCGAACAGGATCCGATCGCGTTCCAGCCCGGCCAGTTCGACATGGTCTACGTCTACGGGGTCGGGGAAGCGGCGATCTCGATCTCCTCCGACCCGGCGACCCCCGGGTTGCTCTCCCACACGATCCGTGCCGTCGGATGGGTCACCAAGGCACTCAACCAACTCCAGCCCGGCGCGACCATCGCGATCCGCGGACCCTACGGCCGTCCCTGGCCCCTGGAGCAGGCCAGCGGGCACGACCTGGTGATCGTCGCCGGCGGGATCGGGCTCGCACCCGTCCGCCCGGCCATCGTGCAAGCACTCCGACAGCGTGAACGGTTCGGTCGTGTCGTCCTGCTCGTCGGCGCTCGGAGCCCTCGGGACCTGGTGTTCCGCGACGACCTCGAGGTGTGGAACGCCGATCGCGGTATCGACGTCCACGCGACCGTCGACAGTGCCGTGCGCGGCTGGACCGGTCACGTCGGTGTGGTCACCACCCTCATCCCCCGCGTGCCCTTCGACCCGGAGAACGCGGTGGTCCTGGCCTGCGGCCCGGAGGTGATGATGCGGGCGACCGCCAGGTCCATGCAGGCACGCGGCGTGCCGGCCGAACGCATCCATGTGACGCTCGAACGCAACATGAAGTGCGGCGTGGGGACGTGCGGTCACTGCCAGCTCGGGCCGCTGTTCCTCTGCCGCGACGGGCCGGTGTTCGCCTGGCCCGAGGTCGCGGGACTGTTGGAGGTCCGCGAACTCTAGGTGCGAGGTCTCCGGCTTCGGCCGGATGAGGACGTCGAGGAGGTGAGCGAGGTGGACCAGGGCATCGGACGACCGACGGTCGCGGTGTGGAAGTTCGCGTCGTGCGACGGTTGCCAACTCTCGCTGTTGTCCGCCGAGGACGAGCTGCTCAGCATCGCTGAGGAGGTCCACATCGCCTACTTCCTGGAGGCGACCCGCGAGGTCGTCGAGGGGCCCTACGACCTCTCGCTCGTCGAGGGTTCGATCTCCACCCCTGACGATGCGGAGCGGATCCGCCACGTGCGTGACATCTCCACGACGCTGATCACGATCGGGGCGTGCGCCACGGCAGGGGGCATCCAGGCGCTCCGTAACTTCGGCGATCTGGACGCGTTCCGTTCGCTGGTCTACGCCCGTCCCGAGGTGGTTGCGTCCCTCGCGGATTCGACCGCGATCGCCGAACACGTCCCCGTGGACCTCGCACTGCGGGGATGCCCCATCGAGACCGACCAACTCGTCGAGGTGATCAGCGCGGTGCTCGCCGGCCGCAAGCCGTTGACCCCGACCCACTCGGTCTGTGTCGAGTGCAAGCTGCGCGGCAACCTCTGCGTCGCGGTGGCCGACGGCACACCCTGCCTGGGGCCGGTCACGCAGGCTGGCTGCGGCGCGCGCTGTCCCGCGTTCGCGCGCGGCTGCTACGGCTGCTTCGGACCGACCGAGAGCCCCAACCCCGCATCGCTGAGCGACTGGCTCGAGGAGGGTTTGGGCGTGGACCACCCCGAGCTCCTCCGCCTCTACCGGACGTTCAACGCCGACGCACCGGCGTTCCGGACGGAGTCGCGGCGACACGAGGAGGTCGCGCCGTGAGCCACACCCATGATCGGCGCATCTCCGTCGAGGCGCTCGCACGTCTCGAAGGGGAAGGTGCGATGCACGTCCAGGTCACCGATGGACACGTGGAGCGCGTGGAGCTGTCGATCTACGAACCCCCTCGGTACTTCGAGGCGTTGCTGCGCGGCCGTACCTACCTCGAGCCACCGGACATCACGGCCCGCATCTGCGGCATCTGCCCGGTCGCCTACCAACTCTCGGCGATCAACGCGATCGAGTCGCTCTGCGTGGAACCTGGCTCGGGTCGCGACCGGGGACTCGACGTACCCGACGGGATCCGGCAGCTGCGCCGGCTGCTGTACTGCGGCGAGTGGATCGAGAGCCACGTCCTGCACGTGTTCATGCTCCACGCACCGGACTTCCTCGGCTACCAGGGATCCATCGAGATGGCCGCCGACCACCGCGAACTGGTCGAGACCGCGTTGCGGATGCGCCGGGCCGGCAACCAGCTGCTGGAGGTCATCGGCGGTCGGGCGATCCACCCGATCAACGTGCGGGTGGGCGGTTTCCACCGGACGCCCACCCGCGGTGAACTCGATGCCGTGGTCGATGAGTTGACGTGGAGCCGGGACGCCGCGATCGAGACGGTGCGGGTGGTCGCGGGCTTCACCTTCCCCGAGTACATCCAGGACCCCACCTACGTGGCGCTGCGACCCGATGCCGGCTCCGGGCCCGCCGGCGCGACCGACTACCCGCTCGAGGGCGGCCGGGTGGTGAGCAGTGCCGGCCTGGACATCCCGGTCGAGGCGTGGCCGGGACACTTCCACGAGGAGCACCTCCCCCACTCGACCGCGCTGCACGGACGCATGCGCGGGGGCGGCACCTACCTGGTCGGGCCGGCTGCGCGGTTCAACCTCAACGCCGATCGGCTCCCCGACGAACTGCTGGAGCTGGCGGCGGAGGTCGGCTGCTCCCCTCCGGTCACCAACCCCTTCCGCAGCATCGTGGTCCGCGCCATCGAGACCGTGTACGCCCTGGACGAGGCGCTCCGGCTGATCGCTGCGTACGAACGCCCGGAGGTCCCGGCGGTCCCGGTGGTCCCGGTCGCCGGCGTCGGCCACGGCGCCACCGAGGCTCCTCGGGGGATCCTCTACCACCGCTACGAGCTCGACGCGGGCGGCCTGATCACCGACGGGGTGATCGTGCCACCCACCTCCCAGAACCAGCCCGCGATCGAGGAGGACCTGCTGGGGTTCGTGCAGTCGCACCTCCACCTCGACGACGAGCGGTTGCAGTGGCAGTGCGAGCAGGCGATCCGCAACTACGACCCGTGCATCTCGTGCTCGACCCACTTCCTGGACCTGACCGTGGACCGGCGATGAACCTGGTCGTCTTCGGCGTCGGCCACCCCGACTGCGGCGACGACGCGGCCGGTCCGCTGGTCGCTGATCTGCTCGCGAACGACCCGTACGTACGGGTACGGCACGTCATCGGCGATCCGAGCGGGATGCTGACCGACGCGCTCTGGCTCCCGGACGGCGAGCTCGTCGTCGTCGATGCGGTCGTCACGGGCGCCGACCCGGGCACGGTGCACACCTGGTCGATGCTGGAACTCCTCGTGGCCGCGGCCCCACGTGGTGGCGGCACCCACGACCTCGACCTCACCACCACGCTCCGGCTGGCGGAGGCGCTCGACCGTCTCCCCCGGAGCCTGACCCTGATGGGCATCGAGGGTGTGCGGTTCACACCGGGCACGGAACCCTCCCACAGCGTCCTCACGGCGACCGAACGGGTCGCTGC
>SKNP01000177.1 GCA_007120485.1 Nitriliruptoraceae bacterium | reverse complement strand
GACTTCCCGACCGTGCGGTTCCCCAACCCGGAGGAGCCGGGCGCGCTGGACGAGGCGTTGGCCCTGGCCGCCGAGGTGGATGCGGATCTGATCCTGGCCAACGACCCGGACGGTGATCGGCTCGCCGCTGCGGTGCCGGACCCCGCCGGCGGCTACCGCCCGTTGACCGGCAACCAGATCGGGATCCTGCTGGCCGACCACCTGCTCGCCGGCGCGCAGGCGGACCGCCCCTTGGTGGTCTCCAGCATCGTGTCGACGCCGATGCTCCATGCCGTGGCGCAGCAGTACGGGGCGCGCTCGGAGGTGACCCTGACCGGGTTCAAGTGGATCTGCGCGGCTGCCCGCGCGGTGGAAGCCGAGGACAAGCGGGTCTTCATCTACGGGTTCGAGGAGGCGCTCGGCTCGTCGGTCGGCACCGTCGTGCGTGACAAGGACGGGATCGGGGCGGCGGTGGCGTTCGCCGACCTGGCGCGGTCGCTGGCGGCCGATGGTCAGACGGTGTTGGACCGCTGGGCGCAGCTGTGTCAGCGCCACGGGCTGTGGGTCAGCCATCAGCACTCGGTGACGTTGCCCGGGGCGGCGGGCCAGCAGGTCATCGCCGCGGCCATGGAACGACTCGCGTCCGATGTCCCCACCTCGCTGGCCGGCCACCAGGTGGAGCACCACCTCGACTTCCGGGACGGGGTGGACCAGCGGCCGGCGTGGCTCGGCCATCACGACCTGGTGTCCCTGGATCTGAGCGACGGGCGGGCGATGATCCGGCCGTCTGGCACCGAGCCCAAGTGCAAGATCTACGTCGACCTGCGGGCCGAGCTGGCGCCCGACGACGACCTGGATGCCCGTACCGGTGAACTCACCACCGAAGCCGAACGCGTGGCGGTCGCCCTGGCCGAACACGTCGGTTTCGACACCGCTTGAGGAGACCCAGATGCCCATCGCCTCGCCCGAGGTCTACGAGGACATGCTCGACCGCGCCAAGGCGGGCGGGTTCGCCTACCCGGCGATCAACGTGACCTCGTCACAGACGCTCCTCGCTGCGCTGCGCGGCTTCGCGGAAGCCGAGAGCGACGGCATCGTCCAGGTCTCGACCGGCGGCGCGGCCGCCTGGTCGGGGTTCACGGTCAAGGACATGGTCACCGGCGCGGCCGGGTTCGCCGAGTACGCGCGGGTGGTCGCCGAGCGCTTCCCGGTGAACATCGCGCTGCACACCGACCACTGCCCGAAGGACAAGCTCGACGACTTCATGCGGCCCCTCGCGGAGCTGTCGAAGCAGCGCGTCGAGCGTGGCGAGGCCCCGCTGTTCAACTCGCACATGTGGGACGGGTCCGCGGTCGAGCTCGAGGAGAACCTCGACATCGCCGAGGAGATGCTCGAGCTGTGCACGGCCGGCAGGACGATCCTGGAGATGGAGATCGGGGTCGTCGGCGGCGAGGAGGACGGGATCGTCGGGGAGATGGACGAGAAGCTGTACTCCACGCCCGGGGATGCGCTGGCGACCGCGGAGAAGCTCGGCACCGGTGAGCGGGGGCGGTACCTGCTGGCCGCGACCTTCGGCAACGTCCACGGGGTGTACAAGCCGGGGCATGTCCAGCTGCGCCCGAGCGTGTTGAAGGAACTGCAGGACGCGGTCGGCCAGGAGGTCGGCAAGCAGCGTCCGTTCGATCTGGTCTTCCACGGCGGGTCGGGCTCGACGATGGAGGAGATCCACGAGGCGCTCGACCACGGGGTCGTGAAGATGAACATCGACACCGACACCCAGTACGCGTTCACCCGCGAGGTCGCCGACCACATGTTCCGCAACTACGACGGCGTCCTGAAGGTCGACCAGGAGGTCGGCGACAAGAAGACCTACGACCCGCGGGCCTGGGCGCAGAAGGCGGAAGCCGCGATGGCGGCGCGCGTGGTCGCCGCCTGCGAGGACCTGCGTTCGACCGGGACCCGCGCGAGCTGAGCACAAGGGTGCGGACGGGCGAGCGTCGGGCGACGGGGGCGTCGGGCGGCGGGCGGTGGCAGCAGGCCGAGCCTGACGCCGCTCGCGTCCGCTCAGGTCGAGCCTGACGCTGTTCGCGTTCGCTCAGGTCGAGCCTGACGCTGTTCGCGTTCGCTCAGGTCGAGCCTGACGCTGTTCGCGTTCGCTCAGTCCGAGCGGCCCGCTCGTTCCAGGATGTGCGGGTCGGGGTCCTTGCGTCCGAAGTAGAGCAAGCCCACCGACAGCGACAGGGCCAGCAAGGCCAGCATCGCGATCAACATCGGGACGCTGCCGAACTGCGCGATCAGCGGCACCGAGGTTCCACGCTATCCCGAGGACGTACTGGCCGCTGCTGAGCGTCACCCCGAGGGCGAGCTGCGGTCCGGCCAGTTGCACGGCGTCGCGTCCACGGGGGATGCGCAGCCCCAGGAACCGCGTGGCGAAGACCACCGAGATCAGCAGTTCGGGCAGAGCCGCGGAGGTTCAGCCGCGGCGACCCTGGCCGTTCCCGCAGGATGAGGTCTCGGCGCGCAGGTGCCGGCGCTCGCCACGGCCAGGTGGTCGGCCGAACGGAAGGTCGGACAGGTCGGCGACGAGGGGACAGGGGTCAGGCGGTCAGCCAGCCGGGGTCACGGCCTCGTACCTTGGCAGCAGCCGTCTTCGGTGGCCCGTCGCAGACGGCGACCTGGAACGGGCCAACGACCCAAGGAGCGACCATGAGCGCCGATACCTCAGCACGTGCCGCAGCCCCCGTCCGTTCGACCCTCAGCGACGAGGCCAAGGCCACGGTCCAGCGCAAGCTGCAGCCGCTCCTGGTCGATCTGATCGACCTCTCGGTAACCGGCAAGCAGCTGCACTGGGCGATCGTGGGTGAGAACTTCAAGCCGCTGCACGAGCATCTCGACGAGGTGGTGGTTGAGTACCGCGGTTGGGCCGACGACGTCGCGGAGCGGATGACCTCGGTGGGCATCGCCCCGGACGGACGCGTCCAGCGCGTGGCCGGGGACTCGCCGGCGGACCCGGCTCCGGAGGGATGGGTGCCACAGGGCGAGGTCGTCGCGCAGATGACCGACCGGATCGAAGCGGTCGCTCGCGCGACGCGGGAGCGGCTCGAAGGGCTCGGCGACGCCGACCTCGCGAGCGAGGACCTGCTGATCGGGATCCTCGACGGCCTCGAGATGCAGCTCTGGATGTTCTCCGCGCAGCAGGGCTGAAGGACCGCGCTAGCGTGCCGCGCACGGTCGCGCCAACGGTGGCGCGCAGCGTCGAGGGCCAACGGTGGCGCGCAGCATCGAGCGCTCCCCATGGCGCCGACGGAGCGTCAGGAAGCAGCAGCGGCCACGAGCGTGCGTTCGCGTGTTCCGACGAGGTCCCGCCGGTACCGCCGTTCGGTGGTGTCGGACGGGTCGTCGAGGTCGCGCCGCTCGGCGGTGTCGACGTAGCCCAGGCGCTCGTACAGCGCGTGCGCGGCAGCGAAGCGTTCGTCCGACCAGAGATCGACGGCGGTGGCCCCCACCGTCCGGGCGTGATGCTCGACGAGCTGGACGAGGGTGGTGGCCAGCCCGCGCCGTCGTTGATCGTCCGCGACGTACAAGCGCTTGAGTTCGACGTGGCCGTCCGATCGGGCCGGTCCGGCTCCGATCGTGGCCACGACCCGTCCAGCCTCGCTGACCACCCACCAGGGGCTGCCACGCTGGGCGGCCTCGTCACCCGGTGCGAGCAGATCCGCGTCCAGCCCGTCCAGGTCGAGCACGCAGCCGGGATACTCGTCGAAGGCCGCGGCTACCAACTCGATCAAGCCGTCGCGGTCCTCGTTGCGCACCGTGCGGAGGTAGGGCGTCACGACCCGCCGGCTCCATCGTCGTCCCGCCCGTGCCCGTGACCGGGCCGGTCGTCGTCGGGATCATCGACCTCGAGATCGTCGGGGTCGTCCACCTCGGCGGTCGTCGGCGGATCATCGTCGTCGGATCGATCGCTGGCCGATCGGATCGAACCCTCCTGCGAGCGCCCCGGGGCGTCCCCGCTGCGGCCGGGGGCGTTGCCGGAGTTGCCGGGGGCGTCGTTGGTGCGGCCGGGGGCGTTGCCGGAGTTGCCGGGGGCGTCGTTGGTGCGGCCGGGGGCGTTGCCGGAGTTGCCGGGGGCGT
>SKNP01000016.1 GCA_007120485.1 Nitriliruptoraceae bacterium | reverse complement strand
GCGATCACCCGCCAGGATGGCTCGGTCGCATCGCGGACGACGCCCTCCTGCGGGTTGACCACGAAGATGCGTTCGAACAGCCGCACGAAGTACACCAGGGTCAGCAGGCTGGACAGCACGACCACCACGGCCACCAGCCAGTTGCCGACGTCGATCGCCCCCCAGATCAGGTAGAACTTGGAGAAGAACCCGGCGGTCGGCGGGATGCCGACCATCGACAACGCGGCGATCGCGAACCCGCCCATGGTCCACGGCATCACCTTGCCCAGACCGGAGAAGCGGGGGATCGACTTGATGCCGGTGCGCTGGATGATGCCGCCGGCGACCAGGAACAGGCCGCTCTTCATCAGGGCATGGCTCAGCACGTGGAGCAGCGCACCGATCAGGGCCCGTGGCGTAGCCAGGCCGATGCCGACACCGATGTAGCCGAGCTGGGCGACCGTCGAGTACGCCAGCAGCCGCTTGATGTCGACCTGGCGGATCGCCAGCCAGGAGCCGACCACGATCCCGGCCAGACCGAAGTAGGTCAGCGCCGTCGACACCGGCAGCCCGGCACCGTCGGTGTAGGCGGGGCCGAACACGTCGAACAGGATGCGGATCAGCCCGTAAGCGCCCGCCTTGACCTGCACGGCGGCCAGCAGCGCGGCGACCCCCGGTGGGGAGAAGCTGTGCGCGTCCGGCAGCCACACGTGCAGCGGGAACAGGGCCATCTTCAGGCCAAGCCCCGTCACGATCAGCGCCATGGCACCCAGCACCGTTGGGGAGTCCGAGATGGCCGGCAGCGCCTGCGCCATGTCGGCCATGTTCAGCGTGCCGGTGGTGAAGTACAGGAACCCGACCCCGAGCAGGTACAGCCCGGAGCCGACGGTGCCGAGCAGCAGGTACCGCAGTGCCGCGAACGTCCCCTTGTCACCACCGAGGGAGACCAGCCCGTAGGTCGAGATCGCGTAGATCTCGAGGAACACGAACAGGTGGAACAGGTCGCCGGAGAGCATCACGCCCATCAGCCCGGTGAGCAGCAGCAGCACGAGCGGGTAGAGGGGGGTGCCCTTGGCCGGGCGCAGGTCGAAGGCGGCATCGACCGGGTAGCAGACGACCAGCAACCCGATCAGCGCCACGATCGTGGCCAGGAACGCCGACAGCGGATCGAGCACGTACTCGATGCCGACGGGCGGTGGCCAGCCTCCCATGTCGTAGCTGATCGGCCCGTCGGCGACGACGGTGACGAGGCCGACCACCGAGGCGACCAGCGCCAACGACGTGCTCACGACCGCGGTGATCTGGCTGGCCGCGGAGCGCCACAGCCCGGCCAGCATGGCGATGACCGCGCCGAAGAGCAGGGGCAGCAGGGGCAGGATGGGTAGCTGGCTCACGCACGGCCTCCCGGGCCGTCACGGTCATCGTCATCGCGATCGCCATCGCTGCCGCCGGAGGCTTGCCCGTGACCGCCGCCGCTGCCGCCGGAGGCTTGCCCGTGACCGCCGCCGCTGTCGCCGGAGGCTTGCCCGTGACCGCCGCCGCTGTCGCCGGAGGCTTGCCCGTGACCGGCGCCGCTGTCGCCGGAGGCTTCCTCGTGACCGCCGCTGTCTGCGCCCGATCGACCTCCGTCGCTGCCACGACCGCGTTGCTCGCCCTCCGGCCCATCATCGTGCGGTGACGCCGGTCGCGCAGGGTCCTCGCGCCCGGCGATGCGTCGGGCGATGACCGCCTCGTCGAGCGTGCCGTGGGCGCGGTACAGCCTGACCAGCAGCGACAATGCGACGCCGACCACCCCGACACCGACCACGATCGCGGTCAGGATCAGCAGGTGGGGGAGCGGATCGACGTAGAGGGACGGGTCGGTCTGGTCGCCCTCGATCACCGGCGCGGTGGCACCTTCCTGGAGGGAGCCCTCGATGAAGAAGATGTAGATGGCCGTGGAGAAGATCGTCAGGCCGATCACCTTCTTGACCAGGTCGCCTTTGGCCAGTACGCCGTAGAGCCCGATCGCCAGCAACATCAGGACGAACAGGTAGACGTAGCGGGCCAGGAACAGCTCGATCATGCGTCGTCGTCCCGCAGCGTCAGCACGTCGAAGATCATCAGCATCGCTCCGAACACCGCCAGGCCGACCCCGACCTCGACGACCAGGATCCCCAGGTAGCGCACGCGGGACGCCGCCATGCCCGCGATCTCCACAGCGCCGTAGTCGAGGAACTCCGCGCCGACCAGCATCGGTGCGAGCCCGACCAGCAGGAACAGCAGCAACCCGACGCCGCCGGTCGCCGGCCCGATCCAGCGGGGGAAGAGGGAGTAGGACAGTTCCTCGGGCAGGGTCAGCCGCGGCAGGATCGCGCCGGCGGCGACGAACACGCCGCCGGCGAAGCCCCCACCGGGGCCGTAGTGCCCGTGGGCGATGATGTACAGCCCGAACATCGCGATGAACGGGCTCAGCAACGCACACGTCACCCGGACGACGACGGACGGGTAGGCGCCGGTCATCATCATGGCCGCTCCTCCGGGTCCGTCCCACCGTGGGCTTCCGTGGGCGCGTCAGGGGTCGGCGACGACGTCGTGACGTGCCCCCCTGGATCGGCGGTTCCGGACGAACCCGTCACGGGTGTTCCTGCGGGCGCAGCCGGGTCCGTGCCGCCGTCGTCGCCGGGATCGGTGCCACCTCGACGTTGCGGCCAGACGGGGATCTCCCCGCGCCGAGCCAGCACCAGCGCCGCGGACAACGCGGCGGTGACGATCACCATGGTCTCGCCGAGCGTGTCCAGCGACCGGTAGTCGGCGAGCAGCGAGGTGACGACGTTGGGCGTCTCGGTGTCGGCGAGCGAGTCGGTGAGGTAGGTCTGTGACACGCCGAGCTGAGCCGGCGCGTCCGGGTCACCACGGTCGGGCAGCCCGGTGCTGGCGAACAGCATCAGCGCCACGAACGCGACGATCAACGGCAGGACGATCAGCCGTCGGCGGCGATCGGACGGTGCATCGGAGCGTCGGGCCGTGGCGAGGATCGCGGCGATGAAGAGCACGCCGGTCACCCCGGCACCCAGCGCAGCTTCCACCAGGGCGACGTCAACGGCGGACACCCCGGCGAACAGCAGGGCCGCGAACAGGCTGTAGCCGGCCAGCAGGGACACCGCGGCCAGGAGGTCCTTGACCTGCAACGCGAGCACAGCGGTCGCCAGGAGGATCAGGAACAGGATCACGTCGAGGGCGACGATCACGGCCGGAACCTCCCCAACTCGGCGTCGGCGATCCGTTGATCGACGACCGTCCACGGAAGCGCACCCGAGCGGTGGGAGGCCCGCAGCAGGGCGTGGACGGCGGTGGGGTTGGCGATGACCGACACCGCCAGGATGAACAGCAGCCGGCCGACCGCCGGGACGTCCAGTTCGGGCCGGAACAGCACCCCGCCGAACAGCAGGATCAGCGCGAGGGTCTCGGACTTCGCGACCGCGTGGGCCCGGGTGTAGAGGTCGGGCATGATCAGCAGCGCGAACGTGCTGACCGCCAGGAAGAACAGCCCGGCGCTGATGAGGACGTTGGCGACGATGATCATGACCGCCCCTGCTCATCGTCCGACCCGTCGACGGGGACCTGTGGTCCGCTGCCGTCAGCCGGAGGTACCGGGCCGGCATCGTCCGGGTCCGACGGGGCGGGAAGGTGGATCCCGGAGCGCTCCGCGCGGCGGAGGTTCTCGCGGCGGCCGCGGTCGGCGACCCAACCGTGGGGCACGATCCCCAGCGGCTGTGGTGTGGCGCTCGCCGACGGCTGGCCGTCCTGCGAGCTGCCGTCGTCGCGGTCCTCGAAGTAGCGACCGAGCGCGATCGGCAGGAGGAACGCGAGCGACGCGAACCCCAACGCGATGTCGAAGAACAGGTTGGGACGCTCCAGCCCGACCCCGAGCAGGACGATCACGACCACGCCGTTAACCGAGACCAGCGCCACGGCCACCAGCCGATCGAACACGGTGGGCCCCGCCCACACCCGGTAGAGGGCGACGGCGATCAGGATCGCGACGACCAGCAGGGCGAAGCCGATGAACGGGCTCATCGCGGACCTCCTGCTGCTGGATCGTCGTTCGGGTCGTCAGGTGCACGGTCGTTGGCAGGGGCACGGTCGTCGTCAGG
>SKNP01000102.1 GCA_007120485.1 Nitriliruptoraceae bacterium | reverse complement strand
TCGGACGGCCAACTGCAGGCCTACCCCGACACGCTGGTGGGCACCGACTCCCACACCACGATGGTCAACGGCCTCGGCGTGCTCGGGTGGGGCGTCGGCGGCATCGAGGCCGAGGCGGCGATGCTCGGCCAGCCGGTGTCGATGCTCGTGCCACGCGTGGTCGGGTTCAAGCTCGACGGCGAACTGCCCGACGGTGCGACCGCCACCGACCTGGTGCTGACCATCACCCAGATGCTGCGCGAGCACGGCGTGGTGGGCAAGTTCGTGGAGTTCTACGGCCCCGGCGTCGCATCGATCCCGCTCGCCAACCGGGCCACGATCGGCAACATGTCGCCGGAGTACGGCTCCACCGCGGCGATGTTCCCGATCGACGAGGAGACGCTGACCTACCTGCGCTTCACCGGACGCAGCGAGCAGCAGATCACGCTCGTGGAGGCCTACGCCAAGGAACAGGGTCTGTGGCACGACCCGTCCCGCGAGGCGGACTACTCCGAGCGGCTGCACCTCGACCTCTCGACGGTGGTGCCCTCGCTCGCGGGGCCGAAGCGGCCGCAGGACCGCGTGGACCTGTCGAAGGCCAAGGACGCCTTCCGGGTCGCGCTCAAGGACTACACCGACGATGAGCCGGAAGGGCTCGACGCCGGGCTGGAGGGCACGTTCCCCGCCAGTGACCCGGTCGCGCCGGACGGCTCCGCACCCGCCGACGGGGCACCCGCCCCCGACGACCAGCCGTCGCGGCAGCCGACCTGGCGGCCGCAGCAGCCGACCGAGGTGACGCTCGCCGACGGCACGAGCTTCACCCTGGATCACGGCGCGGTGACGATCGCCGCGATCACCTCCTGCACCAACACCTCGAACCCGTCGGTGATGGTCGCCGCCGCGCTGGTCGCCAAGCACGCGGTCGAACGCGGGCTGGAGCGCAAGCCCTGGGTCAAGACCACCCTGGCGCCCGGATCCAAGGTGGTGACGGACTACTTCGACCGGGCCGGGCTGACCCCGTACCTGGAGAAGCTCGGCTTCAACCTCGTCGGCTACGGGTGCACCACCTGCATCGGCAACTCCGGTCCGCTGATCCCCGAGGTCAGCCAGGCGGTCCAGGACAACGACCTGGCCGTGGTCTCGGTCCTGTCGGGCAACCGCAACTTCGAGGGGCGTATCAACCCGGACGTCAAGATGAACTACCTGGCCTCGCCTCCACTGGTCGTCGCCTACGCCTTGGCCGGGTCGATGGACGTCGACCTGGAGACCGAGCCGCTTGCGACCGACGCTGCGGGCGAACCGGTGTTCCTCCGTGACGTGTGGCCGTCACCGCAGGAGATCCAACAGGTCGTCAACGAGGCGTTGCAGACCGAGATGTTCGGCGAGCGCTACTCCTCGGTGTTCGAGGGTGACGAGACCTGGCGGTCCCTGCCGACCCCCGAGGGCGACACCTTCGAGTGGGCAGACGACTCGACCTACATCCGCAAGCCCCCGTTCTTCGAGGCCACCGAGCACCAGCCAGCGCCCGTCGCCGACATCAGCGGCGCGCGGGTGCTCGCCAAGCTCGGCGATTCGGTCACGACCGACCACATCTCACCAGCCGGAGCGATCAAGAGCGACTCGCCGGCGGGGGAGTACCTCCAGGCCAACGGGGTCGAGCGGCGCGACTTCAACTCCTACGGCTCACGTCGTGGCAACCACGAGGTGATGATCCGCGGCACCTTCGCCAACATCCGGCTGCGCAACCTGCTGGCACCGGGTACCGAAGGTGGGTTCACGCGCGACTTCACCCAAGGCGGCGAGGTCACCTCGATCTACGATGCCGCGATGAACTACCAGGCCGAGGGCACCCCGCTCGTGGTGCTCGCCGGAGCGGAGTACGGGTCCGGGTCGTCGCGGGACTGGGCGGCCAAAGGCACCAAGCTGCTCGGGGTCGAGGCGGTGATCGCCACGTCCTTCGAACGCATCCACCGGTCCAACCTGATCGGCATGGGTGTGCTGCCGCTGGAGTTCCCGGACGGTGAGGACGTCGATTCGCTGGGGCTCACCGGCGAGGAGACCTTCGACATCAGCGGGGTTGCCGACCTCGACGACCGGATCCCGGAGACGGTGCACGTGACCGCCCGCTCCGACGACGGCGCGGCGACCACCTTCGATGCCCGCGTCCGCATCGACACCCCCGGCGAAGCCACCTACTACCGCAACGGCGGCATCCTGCAGTACGTGCTGCGGACGCTGGTCGACTGACCATCCGGCGCGTACGCGCCACCGACCACCTGACGCGTCCCCGCGGGCGAAGCTGCCCCGCGGGGACCGCGTCGTCGAACCCGCCGGTCCACGATCGGTGGTTCGCATCGATACTGAGGCGCTCCCGTGTCCCCACCGGCCATCGAACTCACCCAGGTCGTCAAACGCTTCGGCGCGTTGACGGCGGTCGACCACCTGGACCTGACGATCCCCACCGGGTGCTGCTTCGGCCTGCTCGGACCCAACGGTGCCGGCAAGTCCACCACGATGCGGTTGTTGACCGGACAGGCCGTGGCCGACGCCGGCAGCGTCCAGGTGCTGGATCGTCCCATGCCCGCCGCGTCCAAGGACGTCCGCGCCCGGAGCGGGGTGGTCCCGCAGGTGGACAACCTCGATGATGAGCTGACCGTCGCGGAGAACCTCGGCGTCTACGCACGGCTGTACGGCGTCGCCCGCGCCGATCGCCGGGCCGCGATCGACCGGGGGTTGGCGCTCGCGCGCCTGACCGAACGGCCCAACACGGTCGCTCACGCCCTCTCTGGTGGCATGCGGCGGCGCCTGCTCATCGCCCGCGGGCTGATGCATCGGCCCGAGTTGGTGCTGCTCGACGAGCCCACGGTCGGGCTCGACCCGCAGGTCCGCCAGCAGCTGTGGAGCCAGATCGCCACGGTGCGTGCGGACGGCGCCACCGTCGTGTTGACGACCCACTACATCGAGGAGGCCGAACGTCTCTGCGACCTGGTCGCGATCGTCCACCGCGGACGGATCGTGGCCCAGGGGCCCCCGGATGAGCTCATCGCCCGGACCGTCGGCCGCGAGGTGCTCGAGGTGGCCAACGGCCGGACGAGCCGCGACCAGGTCGAACGCCTGGCGGCCACGGCGGGCCTGCGGACCCGGGACGCCGGGACGGGCGTCGCGGTGCTCGGCTCCGAGCAGCTCGACGGCGAGGTGGTGGACGGCGGGCGTCGTCGCGACGCGACGCTGGAGGACGTGTTCGTCGCGCTGACCGGGCAGGAGCTGACGTGAGTGGGCACCCAGTACACCGGACCGTCCCGGCCGCAGCGGACGGTGACCTCGGTCGCGGCCTGCCGACCCGGGTTCCCCCGGCGTTCTCGGTCCGGGCCGTGCTCGCGGTCCTGTGGCGGGAGTGGGCGGTGTTCCGCCGGGTGTGGTTCTCGACCGCGTTCGGCTCGATCCTCGAACCCGTGACCTACTTCGTCGCCTTCGGGTTCGGGTTCGGTGCGCTGGTGGCCGAGGTGGCGGGCCTGAGCTACTTCGACTTCATCGCGACCGGCGCGGTGGCGATCGGGGTGTTGTTCAGCTCGATCTTCCCCGCGCTGATCAACGGCTACTTCCGGCGCAAGGAGCAGCGGCTGTACGACGGCGTGCTGGCCGCGCCGTTGTCCATACCCGAGCTGGTGACCGGCGAGGCGCTCTGGAACGCGCTGCGTGCCTCGGTGGTGGCCTGCGCGACCGTGCTGGTGGCGATCGCCTTCGGCGTCCGACCCAACCCGACGGTGGTGCTGGTGCCGGCGATCACGGTCGTGGCCGGCTTCGCGTTCGCGGCCGCCGGTGCCGCGTTCGGCTCGGTCATGCGCTCCACCCACAGCTTCGACATGATCATCGTCGGGGTGATCGTGCCGATGTACGTCGTGGCCGGCACGTTCTTCCCGATCGACGGGCTGCCGCCGATGCTGGCCGCTCTGGCCGTGGCCAACCCCCTCTACCATGTGGTCGAACTGCTGCGTGCCGTGACGTTCGGCGACCCGGCGGGCGCGAGCCTGTGGGCCCACGTCGGCGTGATCGTCGGCTTCGGGGTCGTGGCGTGGTTGACCGCCATCCGGCTGCTGCGTCGGGCCATGATCGATTGACCCGATGGCCCCTCGGGG
>SKNP01000364.1 GCA_007120485.1 Nitriliruptoraceae bacterium | reverse complement strand
GTCCCGCGCGCCGGCCCTGCCACGGCGGCGCCATCGCGGGCCGGGTCCGCCACCGCGCTCCACCGCTGGCTGCCGCGGCGCCGCACAGGGCTCCACTTCCCTCCACCGAGGGGGAGCGAGGGCGGCAGCTACCCCCGGATCACGGGTCGTCCCGGGGTGATCGGTGGCCATCCACGGTCGCCAGGAGGCGGCGGGCTGCGCCGCTGAGGCCCGAACGGGCGGTGGGCGCCCTGAGGCTGGAACCCGCCACTAGCGACCGTTGGCGGCCAGATCTGGTGCGCATCGTGGTGATGTATCGACGTTGCGTGACCGCTTCAGCGTTGACCGTGGTGGCCGAGAGGCGTAGTGTGGAGCGAAGTGGAGGACCTGCCCAGCACACCGGCAGTGCTCCAGACGGGTCCAAACGGCAGGCCGATCGGGCGATGAGGGAAGGGACGAGGTGTTCCTCGGTGAGCATCACCACACCCTCGACGCCAAGGGCCGCGTCATCCTCCCGTCACGCTTCCGGGAGCGGCTGGCCAGCGGGCTGGTGTTCGCGCCCTCGCAGGACCGTTGCATCGACGTCTACCCGCTGACCGCGTTCGAGCGCCGCGTGCAGGAGCTGCGTGCGGTCCCGCGTGAGGACCAGCGGGCCCGGGCCTACCTGCGGGTGTTCCTCGCCGGCGCGCACGAGGAGAAGCCGGACAGCCAGGGCCGGGTCACCGTCCCGCCACGCCTGCGTGAGTACGCGGAGCTCGACAAGGACCTGACGATCAACGGTGCGGACGAGAAGGTCGAGATCTGGGACCGCGCGACCTGGGACGCCTACCGCGACCTGGCCGAGGATGCGTTCGCCAACCTCGACGGCCCGTTCGCTCCCAGCGCGTGATGTCGATCGTGACCGCCACCGCCCCCCACCAACCGGTCCTGCTCGACCGGGTCGTGCACCTGCTGTCGGCCGCGCCGGACGGGCTGCTGGTCGATGGCACGATCGGTGCTGCCGGCCACGCCCGTGCGCTCCTCGACGCCCGGGTCGCCCACCACGGGCACGCGCGGCTGCTCGGTATCGACCGCGACCCCGCCGCGCTCGAGCTGGCCAACGAGGCCCTCGCCGATCACCTCGAGGACCCGGCCGTCGAGGTGGTGCTGCGTCGCGCCCGGTTCGATGCGATGCCGGCGCTGCTCGACGAGCTGGGCGAGCCGCCGGTGGCGGGCGTGTTCCTCGACCTGGGGATCTCGTCGATGCACGTCGACCAGGCACCGCGCGGCTTCAGCTACCGCAACGAGGGGCCCCTCGACATGCGGATGGATCCGGACCTGCCGCGGACCGCGGGGGACCTGGTCAACGAGCTGGCCGAAGCCGATCTGGCGCAGCTGCTCCAACGCTACGCCGACGAGCGGTTCGCCCGCCGCATCGCCAGGGCGATCGTCGCCTCCCGACCGCTGACGACCACCACCGAACTGGCCGAGGTGGTCCGCGACGCCGTGCCAGCGGCGGCCCGGCGCCACGGCGGCCACCCGGCGACCCGGACGTTCCAAGCGCTTCGGATCGCCGTCAACGACGAACTCGGTGCGCTCGAGGCGGTCCTCCCCGCGATCGTCGACCGGCTCGCGCCGGGGGGAGTGGCCGTCGTCCTCAGCTACCACAGCCTCGAGGACCGACGCGTCAAGCGCGCCTTCGCTGACGCTGCACGCGGCTGCATCTGTCCACCGGACCTGCCGGTCTGTGGCTGCGGTCGCACGCCAGCGGCGGAACCGATCGTGCGTCGACCCGAACGGCCCTCCGACGAGGAGGTCGCCGCCAACCCCCGGGCGTCCGCCGCCCGCCTCCGGGCGCTGCGACGCCTACCGAACGCAGAGGTGCATCCATGAGCGCTGTCACCGCGCTACAGCGTCGGGCCCGTCCCGAGCCGGACGGTCGCCACCTGCAGGTGGTCGATGCACCGGCACGTCGGCACACGCTCGTCTACGCGCTGGCGATCGTCCTGGTGCTCGGCGCCGCCACGTTCGGCGCCGTCGCCCTCAACGCCCTGGCCGCGGCCGCCGCCGTCGAGAGCCGGACCCTCGACGCGCAGGTCGTCGACGCGGAGCGCCAGTACGCGCAGTTGGTCGCCGACGTGGCCGCGCTGGAGGACCCGGCCCGCATCCGTGCCGCCGCTGAGGACCTCGGGATGGTCTCGGCCGAGAGCGTCCGCCACCTCCAGGTCGAGCGCAACCTGCCCGCCGATGGCGCGGCACCCCCCATCGAGACCCCGGGTGCACGTCCCGATCCGCTCAAGCCCCTCCTCTCGGCGGAACGCTAGGTGACCGTCCGTCGAACCTCCGGCCCGAAAGGCGCACCCCGCATCCGTGCGCGGGCGGGCTCGCAGCTCGGCATCCGCCGGCTTCGGTGGACGCTGGTGGTGTTCCTGGCCATCGTCCTGGTCAGCGTCGGCAAGCTCGTCGAGATCCAGGTCATCAACGCCGAGGAGTACGCGGAGAGCGGGGTCCGCCAACGAGCGCGCACCGTCGACCTGCCGGCGACCCGGGGACGGATCTACGACCGCGACGGCGAGGTGCTCGCCACCTCGGTGGAGGCGGCGACGGTCTACGCCGATCCGCGGGTGTTCCAGCCGTCCACGACCTCGGACGGGACGCCCGTGCCCGCCGGCGCGGATGCTGACGAGGTCGCGGCGAGCCTCGCGTCGCTCCTCGAGCACGATGAGGCGTCCATCCGGGAGCGGTTGGTCGACGACGATCGGCACTTCGTCTACCTCGGCCGGCAGCTGGACCATGAGGTCGGGGACGCGGTCCGCGATCTCGACCTACCCGGGGTCGGGGTGCTGGCGGAGCCGCGCCGCGTCTACCCGAGCGGCCCGCTCGGGGCCCAGATCATCGGGTTCACCGGTATCGACAGCGAGGGGCTCCAGGGCCTCGAGTCGCGGTACGACCAGGTCCTCGCCGGGGCCCCGGGCATGCTCGCGCTCGAACGGGCCCCGGGGGGCCTCGACATCGCCTCGGGGGTCCGTGAGGTGGTCGAACCGGAGGTCGGTACCGACCTGGTGCTGACCCTCGACCGCGAGATCCAGCATGCTGCGGAGCATGCGGCCCAGCGGGCGATGGACGAGCACGAGGCCCGCGGGGCGTCGGTACTGGTCCAGGATGTACAGACCGGCGACGTGCTGGGTATGGCCAGCGTGCCGGGGCACGACCCCAACGAGCTGTCCGAGGACGACGACCGCACGACCTGGCGCAACCGCGCGGTCACCGACGTGTTCGAGCCCGGCTCCACCCAGAAGGCGTTGACCGTCGCGGCCGCGATCGAGGAGGGGCTGGTCGACCAGGACACGACCTTCGAGGTGGCCGATGCCATCGACGTCCACGGCAGCCGGTTCACCGACATCGCCCCACACCGCGACGAGGTGTGGACGGTCAGCGAGATCATGGAGCGGTCCAGCAACGTCGGCACGATCCAGATCGCCCAGGAGCTCGGTGACGAGGACCTCGAGCGCTACCTCCGCGAGTTCGGGTACGGGACCACCAGTGGGCTCGGTTTCCCCGGCGAGTCCTCGGGTCTGCTCATGCCCCATGAGCAGTGGTGGGGGACGTCGCTGCCCACGATCGCGATCGGGCAGGGGGTCGGGGTCACGCTGATGCAGCTCTCCTCGGCCTACACGACGATCGCCTCCGGCGGCACCGCGGTCGAGCCGACGCTCGTGCGTGGCACCGTCGGGGACGACGGGCGGTTGACCCCCGCTGCGGGCAGCGATCCCCGGCGGGTCGTCTCGGCCGACACCGCCGAGCAGCTCGCCTACATGCTCGAGGACGCCGTCGTCGGTGAGCATGGCACGGGTGCGAACGCCCAGGTGCCCGGCTACCGGGTGGCCGGCAAGACGGGGACCGCCCGCAAACCCAACGACGGTGCGCGGGGGTACTCCGATGAGTACGTCGCGACCTTCGTCGGCTTCGCGCCGGTCGACGACCCCCGGCTGGTGGTCAGCGTCATGGTGGACGAGCCGACCCCGATCTACGGCGGCACGGTCGCCGCACCGGTGTTCTCCGAGGTCATGGAGGCGTCGTTGCGCGCCCTGCGGATCCCCGCGGATTCCTCCGGTCAGGACCTCTCCGAGGCGATGATCGAAGCCCAGCAGCGGGTCGCGTCCGAGGACGAG
>SKNP01000091.1 GCA_007120485.1 Nitriliruptoraceae bacterium | reverse complement strand
GTTCACGTCCGAGTCCGTGACCGAAGGTCATCCGGACAAGGTTGCGGACCAGATCTCCGACTCGGTGCTCGACGCCGCGCTCACCGAGGACCCCTACAGCCGGGTCGCCTGCGAGACGTTCATCAACACCGGACAGGTCGCCGTCGGGGGTGAGATCACCACCAACGCCTCGCTCGACATCCCGTCCATCATCCGCAAGACGCTGGTCGACATCGGGTACAACGGGAACGGCACCCAGTTCGATGGCGAGACCTGCGGCATCAACGTCGCGCTGGACGAGCAGTCCAGCGACATCGCCATGGGTGTCGACACCGCCTACGAGAACCGCGAGGACGGCGGCAACGATCCCCTCGACCGCGTCGGTGCCGGCGATCAGGGCATGATGTTCGGCTACGCCTGCGACGAGACACCTGCCCTGATGCCCCTGCCGATCCACCTCGCACACCGCATGTCCGAGCGGCTCGCCAAGGTCCGCCACGACGGCACGCTGCCGTTCCTCTACCCGGACGGCAAGACCCAGGTGACCATCTCCTACGCCGACGGTGACGCGCAGGACGTCCGCACGGTCGTCGTCTCCAGCCATCACGACCGCGAGGTGCCACTCGACGACGTCCGGTCCGCGATCGAGGAGCACGTCGTCCGGCCGCTGATCCCCGACCACCTCGCCTCGGATGATCTTCGCGTCCTGGTCAACCCCACCGGCCGGTTCGAGGTCGGTGGCCCGCTGGCGGACGCCGGCCTGACGGGTCGCAAGATCATCGTCGACACCTACGGCGGCATGGCCCGGCACGGCGGTGGCGCCTTCAGCGGCAAGGACTCGACCAAGGTCGACCGGTCGGCGGCCTACGCGGCCCGATGGGTGGCCAAGAACATCGTCGCGGCCGGCCTCGCACGCAAGGCCGAGATCCAGCTCGCGTACGCCATCGGTGTCGCACGGCCCGTGTCGATGTCGATCGAGACCTTCGGGACCGAGCAGGTCGACCCGCAGATCCTCCACAAGGCCGTCGACGAGGTCTTCGATCTGCGCCCCGGCGCGTTCGTCGAGGCGCTGCAGCTGCGGCGACCGGTCTTCCTTCCCACCGCGGCGTACGGCCACTTCGGACGGAGCGAGGACACCTTCACCTGGGAGCGCACCGACCGGGCAGAGGAGCTGCGCTCGATCGCGGGCGCCTGAGCGTTCCCGACACCACGTCACCGGCTGGGCGCGGCCGCCAGGCTGCGCCCAGCCGACCCCCGAGATCCTGGAAGGTTGGACCACCCGTATGTCGCATCCCGATGCCAACGCACACCCAGCGCATCCGCTCCTGCAGGCGGCCACGGAACGGGTCCTCGTCGTCGATGGCGGCATGGGCACCTCCCTGCAGGCGTTCGACCTGACCCCGGAGGACTTCGGCGGGCTCGACGGCTGTAACGAGGTCCTGGTCCGCACCCGACCGGAGGTGGTCCGCGAGGCGCACCGCTCCTTCCTCGCCATCGGGTGCGACATCGTCGAGACCGACACCTTCGGGGCCAGCCCGTGGGTCCTCGACGAGTACGGGTTGGGCGAGGAGACCGAGGACCTCAACGTCGCGGCCGCCTCGATCGCCCGCGAAGCCTGCGACGAGGCCGATGGGGACCGGTGGGTCTTCGGTTCGATCGGACCCGGGACGCGCTCGCCCACGTTGTCGCTGGCCAAGAGCCCCGACGCGGGCGACTGGATCGACTACTCCACGATGGTGGAGGGCTACACGCGCCAGGCCAGCGGCTTGCTCGTCGGCGGGTCGGACGCCCTGATCGTCGAGACCTGCTTCGATCTGCTGCAGACCAAGGCCGCCATCTGGGCGTGTCACCAGGCGCGCGAGGCCGAGGGCATCGACGTCCCGATCATCGCATCGGTGACGATCGAGCAGGGGCTCAACACCATGCTGCTCGGCAGCGAGATCGGCGCTGCGCTGGTCGCTCTCGAACCCCTGCCGGTCGACGTCATCGGCCTCAACTGTGCGACCGGGCCCGAGGACATGCGCGAACACGTGCGCTACCTCTCGGAGCAGTCCCCGAAGCCGATCAGCGTGATCCCCAACGCCGGGATCCCGCAGATGGTCGACGGCGAGTCCAGCTACCCCCTCTCGCCAGAGGAGCTGGCGGACGCCCACCGGGAGTTCGCGTCGGACCTCGGTGTCGGCATCGTCGGCGGATGCTGCGGGTGCACCCCCGAACACATGGCCGCCGTGGTCGAGGCGGTCCGCGACATCTCGCCGGCCCCCCGGCAGCCGGAGCTCACGCCGAGCTTGGCGTCGCTCTACTCCCCCGTCCCGATCGAGCAGGACACCTCGTTCCTGATCATCGGCGAACGGATGAACGCCAACGGCTCCAAGAAGTTCCGCGAGATCCTCCTCGACGAGGATCTGGAGGCCGCCACCCAGCTGGCCCAGGAGCAGGTACGTGAGGGTGCGCACACCCTCGACGTCTGCGTGGACTACGTCGGGCGCGAGGGGGTCGACGACCTCGTTCCGCTCGTCTCGCGGCTGGCGACCCAGTCGACCCTGCCGCTGGTCATCGACTCGACCGAGACCGAGGTGATCGAAGCCGGCCTGACCCGCCTGGGTGGCCGCGCGGTCATCAACTCGGTCAACCTGGAGGACGGCCGCAACAAGGCGGACAAGCTGCTACCGCTCGCCAAGCAGCATGGCGCAGCGGTGATCTGCCTGGCGATCGACGAGACCGGGCAGGCCCGCACCGCGGACTGGAAGGTCGACGTCTGCAAGCGGATCGCGCAGATCGCGGTCGAGGAGCACGGGCTGCGGACCAGCGACCTGATCTTCGACACGCTGACCTTCCCGCTCGGCTCCGGCCAGGAGGACCTGCGCGGGGATGCACTCGAGACCCTGGAGGCGATCGAGCGGGTCAAGGAGGAGATCCCCGGTTGCCACACGACGCTGGGGGTCTCCAACGTCTCCTTCGGCCTCTCCCCCGCTGCTCGACAGGCCCTCAACTCGGTGATGGTCTCCATGGCGGTCGAGCGTGGGCTGGACTCCGCGATCCTCCACGCCGGGCGGATCCTGCCGCTGCACCGCATCGACGACGACGTCCAGAAGATCTGCCGCGACCTGATCGAGGACAACCGCGACGGGGACTACGACCCGCTCCACGCGCTGATGGAACGGTTCGAGGGCGCCAGCGCCGACGCCGGAGACACCGCCGAGCAGCTCGCTGACCTGCCGGTGACCGACCGGCTCGAGAAGCGCATCATCGACGGCAACCGAGACGGGATCCACGCGGACCTCGACGAGGCGATGGCCGACGGGCTCGCGCCGCTGGAGATCGTCAACACCCACCTGCTGGCCGGGATGAAGGTCGTCGGTGAGCTGTTCGGCGACGGCAAGATGCAGCTTCCGTTCGTGCTGCAGTCCGCGGAGTGCATGAAGGCTGCCGTCGCCCACCTCGAGCCCCACATGGAGGCGAGCGACGAGGGGGGCAAGGCGAAGGTGCTGCTGGCCACCGTCAAGGGCGACGTCCACGACATCGGCAAGAACCTCGTGGACATCATCCTGACCAACAACGGCTACGACGTGCACAACATCGGCATCAAGCAGCCGATCGACACGATCGTGGCGGAAGCCCAGGAGTTCGACGCTGACGTGATCGGCCTGTCCGGCCTCCTGGTGAAGTCCACCGTCGTGATGAAGAGCGACCTCGAAGAGCTCGAGCGCCGCGGGCTCTCGGACTACCCGGTCCTGCTCGGCGGTGCCGCCCTCAACCGCGCCTACGTGGAGACCGACCTGCGCGAGATCTACGACGGCCCGCTGTTCTACTGCAAGGACGCCTTCGAGGGCCTGAAGCGTGCGGACGACATCGCCGGCCATCTCGCCGAGGGCGGGCTGCCCGACGACTTCGGGACCGAGCCCGCGGAACGGCCGGCCAAGCGACGCCCGAAGGAGGATGCCGGAGACCAGCCGCCTCCGACGCAGCGCTCCGACGTCTCGACCGACGTCGCCATCCCCGAGCCCCCGTTCTGGGGATCCAGGGTCGTCCGGGGGCTCCCGATCGACGAGGTCGCGGAGTACATCAACCCGATCGCCCTGTTCCGCAACCAGTGGGGCTTCAAGCCGGAGGGCTTCGAGGACGCCAGGTCCGCCCTACGCAAGACGCTGCAGCAGTGCCGCACGGAGCAGCTCTTGCGACCTGAGGTGGTCTACGGCTACTGGCCGGCCAACAGCGACGGCAACGACCTCATCATCTGGGACGGCCCGGACTCCGACGAGGTCGCCGTGCGCTACACCTTCCCGCGCCAGCAGCGCGGTCAGCGGCTGTGCCTTCCCGACTTCTTCCGGCCGGTCGACTCCGGCGAACGGGACGTCGTCGCCTTCCAAGCGGTGACGGTCGGCCCGCGGATCAGCGAACGCACCGCGGAGCTGTTCGAGGAGGACGCCTACACCGACTACCTCTACCTCCATGGTGTGGGTGTGGAGATGGCCGAGGCCCTGGCGGAGTACTGGCACCAACGCGTCCGGACCGAGCTCGACATCCACCACGATGACGATGACGACGTCGAGGGGCTCTTCCGGCTCAACTACCGAGGCGCCCGCTACAGCTTCGGCTACCCCGCCTGCCCGGACCTCGAGCACCGCAAGCCCCTGATCGACCTGCTGGACGCCTCACGGATCGGGCTCCAGCTCAGCGAGGAGTTCCAACTGGTGCCGGAGCAGGCCACCGACGCGCTGGTCGTCCACCACCCGGAGGGGCGCTACTTCAACGCTCGCTAGTCCCCGTGTGGCCTGCGCCTGCCCTCTGTTCGAACCGCGGCGGGCGCAGGTCATCGGGGTGCGGCGACGCGCCGGTGCTGCCGGGCCGGCCCGTGAGCAGGGACGCTTCGGGGTCTACGCGGTGCGCTCGGTGGCGAAGCCCAGCCGCTGTGAGATCTCCTCCGCGGCCTTCTTGACCAGTTCGGCCGCACGCTCCTGCTGTCGCTCATCGAAACGGTACGACGGGGCGGAGACCGAGACGCTGGCCATCGGTTCCCCGTCGGAGCCGCCGACGAGCGCGGCGACCGCGTTGAGCCCGACCTCGAGCTCCTCGCAGGTCAGGGCGTACCCGTCGCGCCGGATCTGCTCGAACTCCTCCTCCAGCGCCTCCCGCGTCGTCAGCGTGTGCTCGGTGTGACGTTCGAGCCCATCGGAGAGCAGGTCGTTGACGATCCGGTCCGCCAGATGCGCGAGGAAGACCTTCCCGCTGGCGGTGCAGTGCAGGTCGGTGTGGCTCCCGGACCAGTCGGCGGTCACCCGGCTGTTGGAGTGGTTCACCTGGTAGATGTTGACCACGTGGTGCCCTTCGAGCACCGCGAGGTTCACCGCCTCGTCGGTCTCGAGCGACAGCCGGTCACAGACCGGGGAAGCCGTCTCCACCAGGTCGAGCGATGAGCGCACCGAGCTACCGAGCCGCGCCAGAGCGAAGCCGAGGCGGTACTTCTGCGTCTGGCTGTGCTGTTCGACGACGCCGCGACGCTCGAGGGTCGAGAGCAGCCGGAACGCCGTCGACTTGTGCGTATCGAGCTCACGGGCGATCTCCGTCACCCCGACCCAGCCGTCTCGAGCGAGGATCTCGAGTGCAGCGAACGCCCGGTCGACCGACTGGACGACCGGAGGACTGTGCGTGACTTCGTGATCTTTGGACATCCCCACGACCCTATGGTCCTGTCGCGAGATGTGCCAGGCCGTGAGCGCGCGGCCACCAATCGAGAGCCAACCGCCCGACAGCCGTGACCGAGCCCCACCCAACCCGCACGAGGAGCATCCGGTGCCCAGCCCCGCCGATCACGACCCGCCGCTGCCCCTGGTCGAGGCCGACCGGGCCGATCCTCTGCTGTTGCGCCCCGTCGCGGATGCCGGGGGCCTACCCCGGCACGTGCTGCTCCCCGGCGACCCCGATCGCGTCGAGGTGATGGCGTCACCGTGGTCGGACGTGACCCGATTCCCGCTCGTTCGGGGGCTGCAGGCCGCGACCGGCCGGTACCGCGGTCAGGCGCTCGCGGCGGTCTCCACCGGTATGGGAGCGCCGTCGATGGAGTTCCTGCTGACCGAGGCCATCCTGTGCGGCGCCGACACCGCGATCCGTGTCGGGACGACGGGCTCGCTCCGCGAGGACGTGTGCAACGGCGACCTGGTCATCAACGACGCCTGCGTGCGGATGGACGGCAGCAGCGACGCCTACGTGCGGCCGGGCTTCCCCGCCGCCGCGTCGCATGAGGTCACCGCCGCCCTGATCGCCGCCTGTCAGGAACACGGGGTCCGCTACCACGTCGGCACCGGCGCGACCAGCGCTTCGTTCTTCGTGGGCCAGGACCGCGCCAACCCGGCGGGGTACGCACCACCGGGCAGGGGCGCCTTGCTCGAGGAACTGCGAGCCGCACGCGTGCTCAACCTCGAGATGGAGGGAGCGACCCTGCTGACGCTGGCCCGGCTGTTCGGTATCCGGGCGGGGGTCATCAGCACCGTCATCGCCAACCGCGTCACCGGTGCATGGGGTGATGAGGGTGGCATCGAACGCGTCTGCGAGGTGGCCGCGACGGCGGTGACCTACCTCAACGACGGCTCGTCTTGAGCTTCAGGCCTCCGCGAACCGTCCGACCAGCCCGTCAGGATCGACCCCGTCGAGGTGCTGACAGAACAGCCGGTAGTAGGCGAGCTCCTCCGGCGTGCGCAAGGGTGGGTCGATGACGTCGCGCCCGGCCTCGAACGCCTCCTGGTCCACCGTGGCGCCGTAATGCTCGCGGAGGACCGGTCGGGCGCCGGTGCCCTCGCCGAACTGCGCCTTGCGACGCCACAGCAGGTCGTCCGGGAGCCACCCGTCGAACGCCCGACGCAGCAGCCACTTCTCCGCGCGGTCCTCGTCAGACAGCTTCCACCTCGCTGGCAGTGCGAGGCCGAGCTCGACCAGGTCGAGGTCGAGGAAGGGGATGCGTGCCTCGAGACCGTTGGCACTGGTCACCCGATCGACGCGTTGCAGCCCGCCCGCGTGGAGCCCTTCGATCGTCTCGACCAGGGCCTCGTGGAGCTGCTCGTGGCTGTCGATCTCCCCGTAGTGGGAGTAGCCGGCGAACAACTCATCGGCGCCCTCCCCGATCAGGACCGTCTTGACGTGCCGAGCGGCGAGCTTGGCGACCAACAGGTTCGGGACCGAGCTGTGGACCAGCTGCGGGTCGAACGACTCGATCACCCCGATCACCTCGGGGACCCAGTCGATGAGCTCGTCCTCGGTGTAGATCCGCTCGTAGTGGGCGGTCCCGAGCTCCGAGGCCAGGCGGCGAGCCGCGACGAGGTCGTCGCTGTCGGCCAGCCCCACGGAGAACGTCGGCAACCTCCAGCCCTGCTCCCGAGCGATCCGGGCGGCGATGGCGGTCACGATGCTGGAGTCGAGCCCGCCGGACAGCAGCGTGCCGAGGGGGACGTCGGCCACCATGCAGCGCTCCACGGCCCTCACCAGCGTGTCGCGGATGGCGGTCAGCACCTCGGCGGGAGGCTCCGAAAGGTCGGTGGCCGCGCCCTGCAGCACCGGATGGTCGGCCGGTCCCCGGGTCTCCGGGAGGGTCGCGAACGGTTCCAGCCCTGCCTGGGGGGTCCAGGTGTGGCCGGGCGGGAACGCCTCGACCTGCGAGCGTCGCTGCGGGTCGAAGGCCTTGATCTCGCTCGCGAACAGCACCGTGTCGCCGTCCTGGACCCAGTACAGCGGGGTGATACCCAGCAGATCGCGCCCGGCGACGAAGCCGACCTGCTCGCCGGCCGCGACGAAGGCGAACATCCCCCACAGGCGGGAGAGCGACGCGGGCCCTTCCTCGCTCAGCAGGTGCAGGACCGTCTCATGATCCGATCCGCTTCGGAACGTTCGGCCGCGCTCCTCGAGCTCGCGTCGCAGGCGGCGATGGTTGTACACCTCGCCGTCCCCCACCAGCCACAGGTCCCGTTCGGGATCGTGGAGGGGCTGCCCGCCGCCTTCGACGTCCACGATCGCCAAGCGCCGATGCCCCAGCCAGCCCTGGCCCGCAGTGGCCGAACCGCCGCCGTCAGGGCCCCGGTGCGTCAGCCGATCGAGCATCCGGGCCCCCTCGGCCGGATCGAACGGACCGTACGCAGCGACGATGGCAGACATGGGCCGGACCTCCTGTGCGAGCCTGCGACGATGGACCTGCTGCCACCCCACCAGCCTACGAGCCACTCGGCTCCCGTCAGCACCGATCTGCGAGGTTGCGACCGTGTACCCACCCGAGACCCAGCGCCGCATCGACACGCGGCTGCGTGAACTGCACGAACGGTGTCTGCCTGAACCACGCGAGAAGGTCGAGCACTACTACACCTCCGGACGTGGGTACTACCCGCCTGCGGAGGCCGGAGAGGAACGCGACCGGTTCGCGATCTCCGTGACCACGGTCGACGGCCAACGCCACGAGGTCGGCGACCACGACGTGAGCTTCCCGTTGCACTCGGTCTCGAAGGTCTTCACCTACGGCATGGCGCTCGCTGACCACGGCCGCGACGAGGTGCTGGCCCGGGTCGGTGTGGAGCCCAGCGGCGAAGCCTTCCACTCGCTGCGGTTCGACGAGCGCCACCGCCGCCCCTTCAACCCGATGGTCAACGCCGGTGCGCTGGTGACCAGCAGCCTGGTCCGTGGCGACACGCCGGACGAGCAACTGACGCGCATGCTGACCACGCTCCGCGCGTACGCAGCCAACGATCGGCTGCACGTCGACGCCCCCACCGCAGCCGCCGAGGTACGCACGGCCGACGGCAACCGGGGCACCGCCTACCTGATGCGCAGCGCCGGCATGCTGCACGGGGACGTCGAGCGGATCCTGGAGCTGTACCTCCAGCAGTGCTCGGTGCTCGTGACCAGCGGCGACCTGGCCACGATGGCCGCGACGCTCGCCAACGGTGGGGTCAACCCGATCACCGGCCAGGCGGTGCTTCCCCGCAAGCAGGTCCGCGACGTGCTCAGCGTCATGCACACCTGCGGCATGTACGACTACGCGGGGACGTGGGCGTTCGACGTCGGGGTTCCGGCCAAGAGCGGGGTCAGCGGCGCGATCATGGCGGTCATCCCCGGCAAGATGGGCATCGCCGTGTACTCGCCCGGGCTGGACGTCTTCGGCAACAGCGTCCGCGGTGTGCGGGTCTGCACCGAGATCTCAGACCGCCTCGGGCTCCACGTGTTCGCGACGGAGGCCGAGGACGTGCTGCTCGCCTGACCGCATCGACAGGTGCTCGCGATCCAGCGGCAGACGGGCCTCGCCACGGGTCGCGAGGATCTGCACGACCCCGAGCTCGCCGCGATCGAACGCCACCGCTGACGCAGCGAGGTACGCGCGCCAGACCCGCGCGGTCGCCTCACCGACGTGCTGGACGACCTCGTCGTAGGCGTCCTCGAGGTTGGCGACCCAGTGCCGCAACGTGCGGCCGTAGTGCGGACGCAACTGCTCCAGGTCACGCAGTTCGAACCCGCCGCGCTCGATCAGCGACGCCATGTGATGGGCCGGGACCAGCGCACCATCGGGGAACACGTAACGAGCGATGAAGGTGTCCCGGTCCCGGCCGAAGTCGCGGACCACGTCCCGCTGGCCCGTCGTGATGCCGTGGTTGAGCAGCCGCCCTCCGTCGACCAGCCGATCCGCAAGGTGAGCGACGTAAGCTTCCAGCTGATCCGCACCGACGTGCTCGACCATGCCGACCGAGGCGACCGCGTCGAAGCGATCGTGGACGTCGCGGTAGTCCAGCTGCTCGATCGCGATCCGGTCGCTCAGCCCGGCCGCGGCCACCCGCTGCCGGGCGCTTGCGACCTGGTTCGCTGAATGCGTCACCCCGAGCACCTCGACACCGTGATGCCGTGCGGCGTGGATCGCCAGCGATCCCCACCCGCAACCGACGTCGAGCAGCCGCTCTCCCGGGCGAAGGTCCAGCTTGCGGCACACCAGTTCGAGCTTGCGACGCTGTGCCCGGTCCAGGACCGACGGGTCGGTCACCGGAGCATCGCGATCCTCCTCGGCGAAGTACGCGCACGAGTACACCAGGTCGTCGTCGAGGAACCGGCGGTAGAGCTCGTCACCGACGTCGTAGTGGTGTCGGATCGCCGCGGCATCGCGACGCCGGCTGTGACGGCGACCGCGGAGCCGGGCACGATCCCGGTCCGCTACCGCCGGAGGTCGCGGCAGGGCGTAGAGCAGCCGCACGACCGCGGCCCGACCCCGTGTGGTCAGCCCGTCCCGGAACCGGCGCAGATCCTCGATGGCGGCGACCATGGAGCCCTCCACCTCGACGGCGCCTGAGCGGTAGATCTCCCCGAGCTGCAGGTCCGTCGGAGGGAGCAGCAGCGCGCGCAGGGACCAGGGATGGTGCAGCACCAACCGGTAGTCGGCCGCCGGCGGACCCAGCTCACGGCCGTCCCACAGCCGCAGGGGCAACGCCACACCGGTCGCGGCGAACCGTCGGTGCAGTCCGACCAACGCATCGGCGTGACGTGATTCTCGAGGCCCGGGCACGATCACACCTCGAACCTGCCGGACGAGGCCGGCCAGGTCAACCCCGCCGCTCGGACCGCCTGCGGTCCCGTGGCCGAGCGCTCAGCGTGCCGCTGCCGGGGCCCGCAGCGGCCACGCGCGGTCGATCCGCGCCTCCGGGTCGGCGTTCTCGCGCAGCCAGGGCTCGAAGTGCTCGGCCCACGCCACGTGCCAGGCGGACTGCACGTCCTGGAGCTCGACCAGATCGCGTTGCAGCTCCTCCGGGTACCGCTGGGCCAGCCGCCAGGCGACACGGGCCGCCGCGATCGCGTCCGCGTCCGCGGTGTGGGCATCGGTGAGGTCGACCGCGTACACCTCACATAGGTCGCTGAGGCGCTTCTTCCCGGGCCGGTAGCGGTCCAGCGCCCGGTCGATCACCAGCGGGTCGATGATCAACATGGGTGCGTCGCCGCGCCGCTGGTCGAGACCATCCAGACCATGCCGACGCAGCTCGTGCTCGACCACGGTGAGGTCGTAGCTGGCGTTCATCGCCACGACGGGGAGACCGGCCTGCCACGCGGCCACCAGCTCCGCAGCGATCTCGGTCGCGACCTCGGCTGGGTCGGCGCCCTCCGTCCGTGCCTGCTCATCGGTGATGCCGTGCACGGCCGTGGCCTCCGGTGGGATCGGGACACCGGGGTTGGCGAGCCAGGTCCGCACCACCGTGTCGCGTCCCGCCCCGAGGTGCGCGACGCACGCGGTGACCAGCCGCGCCTGCGTCGGATCGGTCCCGGTCGTCTCCGTATCGAACGCGACCATCGGCCCCTGGTGCCAGCTCATCCGACCTCCTCGGTACGGCGCCAGTCTGCCAGGCCGCCTCCCGACCGCCGGCGAAGGTCCACAACCGGCACCCCGCCCGGTCCTGCTGGGCCACGGTCCGCGGCCCAGCAGGACCGACGCCGATCGGTCATCCCGCGGTGAGCGTGCTCGCGAGCTCGTCCGCATCGGCGGTGATCCGCGCCTGCAGCGTCGCCGCCTCCGTCGGATCCAGCCAGCTCCCCTCGACGCCGTCCAGGGCGATGGTGACCATCTCCTCCCACGTGTAGCCGAACGCGTCCATGACGGAGCGGTACTCGTAGGTCAGATCGAGGTCGGTCAGGGCCGGGTCATCGGTGTTGAGCGTCGCCAGCAGGCCGAGCTCGCGCATCCGGGCGTACGGGTGGAGCTCCAACCGCGGGTAGGCGTTGGCGATCCGGATGTTGGAGTTCGGGCACACGGTCAGCGGGATGCGCTCATCGACGAACCGTTGGGTCAACTCGGGGTCATCGAGCAACGACAGCCCGTGGTCGATGCGCTCGCACCCGAGCACATCGAGCCCGGCGCGGATCGTCGTGGGCGGCGTGACCTCACCCTGGTGCGAGGTGCGCCGGAGCCCCGACCGTCCGGCCAGTTGGAACGCCGCCGCGAAGACCGTCGGGTCGACCCCGAGCTCGGTCGAATCGAGGCCGATGCCGAGCACCCGGTCGGTGCCCGGCGCGTTCGCACGACGGAGCTCGACGAGCCGCTTGACCATCTCCAGTCCCGGGCCCGGCCCGTACGCCCGGTCGATGTCGGCGATCAGCATGATCCGGACGCCGGTGGCCTCCTCGGCGGCGACGCACCCTTCGGCGAGTCCCGCGATGATGTCACCGAGGTCCTGCCCGGCGTCGAGGTGACGCGCGGGGGTGAAGAAGCTCTCGCGGTAGACCAGCCCGTGGTCCGCGCCGTCGACCGCGCTCTCGTACGCGAGCCGCGCCCAGTCGTCTCCGTCACCGAGGACCGACTGCACCAGCCAGAAGATCTCCAGGAAGGTGTCCAGGCTGGTATAGCGGTACAGCTGTGTCGGATCGCTGGTCGGTAGCTCGATCCCGTTCTTGGTGGCGAGCTCCACCACCGTCGAGGGGCGCATCGTCCCCTCGACGTGGCAGTGGAGCTCCACCTTCGGCAGGCGCCGCAGCGCCTCGGTGATCGTGGTCATTCGGCGAACCAGATGAAGTAGGCCAGGAAGACCACCGCCAAGCCGTACATGATCGGGTGGATCTCACGGTGGCGGCCCTTGACGGCCATCAGCAGGGTGTGCATGAACAGGCCCATCGCGATGCCGTTGGCGATCGAGTAGGTCAGCGGCATCGCCACGACCGTCACGAACGCCGGGATCGCGTACTCCATCCTGCTCCACTCGATCTGGCCGAGCCCCTTGGCCATCATCACACCGACGATGATCAGTGCCGCAGCGGTCACCTCCTGCGTCACCACCGCCAGCAAGGGAGAGAACGGCAGGGCCAGAAGGAACAGCCCGGAGGTGACCACCGAGGTCAGCCCCGTTCGGCCTCCCGCCCCCACACCAGCAGCGGACTCGATGTAGGAGGTGGTGGTCGAGGTCCCCATCACGGCGCCACCCATCGTGGCGACCGAGTCGGAGATCAGGGCCCGGTTCGCCCGGGGCAGTCTGCCTTCCTCGTCCAGGAACCCGGCCTGGTTGGCCACGGCGATCAGGGTGCCGGTCGTGTCGAACAGGTCGACGAACAACATCGTCAACACGACGATCAGCATCTGTGCCGTGAACAGCTCCGGGAAGTTCATCAGGGCCTGGCCGAAGGTCGGGCCGACGCTCGGAACGGACCCGACGACCGCGTCGGGCATGGCGATCTGGTTGAACACCACGCCGACGATCGCGGTGACGATGATCCCGTAGAAGACCGCGCCCTTGAGGCCGCGGATCAGCATGATCGCGGTGATCAGCAACCCGAAGATCGCCAGCACGGTGGGGCCACGCGTCAGATCGCCCAGCGTGACCGCGGTCGGCTCGTACACCTCGACGATCCCGGCGTTCTTCAACCCGATGAAGGCGATGAACAGCCCGATCCCGGCACCGACCGCCAGCTTCATGTGGAGGGGGATGGCGTTGACGATCATCTCGCGGACGCCGGTGACCGCCAGCAGGAAGAACAGGAAGCCCGACGCGAACGTGCCGGCGAGCGCGACCTCCCACGGGATCCCGAGTCCGAGCACGACGGTGAACGCGAAGAAGGCGTTGAGCCCCATCCCCGGGGCTTGCGCGATCGGGTAGCGGGCCCACAGACCCATGATCGCGGTACCCAGGGCGGCCGCGACGCAGGTGGCGACGAAGATGGCCCCCATGTCCATCCCGGTCTCACCGAGGATGTTGGGGTTGACGAAGATGATGTAGGCCATCGCGAGGAAGGTCGTGACCCCGGCGATGACCTCGGTCCGGACGTTCGTGCCGTTCTCGGTCAGGTGGAAGAACCGGTCCACACCAGTGAGGGGGACGGGTTCTTCAGCGGTGTCGGGAGCTCTGGTGTGCTCGCTCATGGCGAGGCCTCCATCTCACACAGCGTGTGGACCGGCTCGGAGCACTCAAACCTCGGCAGCGTCGGCGTCCTCCTCTCGCAGGGCTCGCCACACCCGTTCGGCGGTGTACGGGCTCTGGGTCAACCAGATCCCGGTGGCATCGTGGACCGCGTTGGCGATCGTCGGCAGCGGCGCGTTGATCCCGATCTCCGCGATCGACTTGGCCCCCATGGGGCCGGTCGGGTCGTAGGAATCGACGAGGATCGTCTCGATCCTCGGTAGATCGAGGGTCACCGGGATCTTGTAGCGACCGAAGTCGATCCCGCGTGCACGGCCACGGTCGTCGATCGCCAGGTCCTCAGCCAGGGCGTAGCCGATGCCGTTGGCGACCGCTCCCTCGACCTGGCCTTCAGCGAGCTTCGGGTGCACCGCGGTACCGCAGTCCGCGGCGACGACGTAGTCGAGGACCCGGATGTGGCCCGTGTCGGTGTCCACCGCGACCTCAG
>SKNP01000090.1 GCA_007120485.1 Nitriliruptoraceae bacterium | reverse complement strand
CTCGACCTCGTCGCCGTAGTGGCGCAGGAACAGCTCCGCGAGCGTCGGTGGGGTGCTGGTCAGCGCACGGACCTCGAACCCGGTGAGGTGACGCAAGGCGGCGTCGAGGTGGTCCGGCTCGACCTGGAAGCGGGCCTCGGTGGTGTCCACGTCCGGCTCGTGCACGCCCGGCAGCTCCTGGAGCCCGGTGATGGCGCGGGCGGTGCGGACGTGGACCGAGGTGCGGGTGAGGTGGCGCAGTTGCGCGAGCGTGCCCGACTCCACGATGCGTCCCTGCCGGATGATGCTCACGCGGTCGCAGAGCGTCTCCGCCTCGGCGAGGATATGGCTGGACAGCAGGATGGTGCGGCCCGCGTCGGTGGCCTCGCGGACCACCTCCTCGAACCTGGCGGCCATCAACGGGTCCAGCCCGGAGGTCGGCTCATCGAGCAGCAGCAGCTCCACGTCCGCCGCGAAGGCCGCGACGATGGCGACCTTCTGCCGGTTGCCCTTCGAGTAGGTCCGGCAGCGTTTGGTCGGATCGAGCTGGAAGCGTTCGATCAGGTCGTCGCGGCGGGCCGGATCGATCCCGCCACGCAGGTCGCCGAGCAGGTCGATGACCTCGCCACCCGAGAGGTTGGGCCACAGGTGCACGTCGCCGGGAACGTAGGCGAGCCGACGGTGCAGGGGGACCGCCTCGTGCCAGGGATCCGCACCGAGCACCTCGACGTGGCCGCCGTCGTGGCGGAGCAGCCCGAGCAGGATCCGGATCGTGGTCGTCTTGCCCGCGCCGTTCGGGCCCAGGAACGCGTGGGTCTCACCCGTCGCCACCTCGAGATCCAGGCCGCTGAGGGCGTGGACCTCGCCGTAGGACTTGGTCAGGCCGGTGGTGTGGATCGCCAGGGACATCGCGGAACCGCTCGTCGTCGGGACGAGACCACGCTACAAAGCGGTGAAAGTGACTGTCAAGTGCGAGTGACTTCCATCCGTTAGGCTGCGCGTATGAGCGAGCCTGGGTTGCGTGAGCGCAAGCGCATCGCCGCGATGCGCCGGATCCAGGACGTCGCCTACGACCTGTTCGAGCGTGACGGCTTCGACGCGGTCACCATCGAGACGATCGCGGAGACGGCCGAGGTCTCCCCGAGCTCGGTCTACCGCTACTTCGGCACCAAGGAACAGCTCGTCCTCTGGGACGAGTACGACCCCGCGGCGTTCCAGGCGTTCGCCGACGCGGTCGCTGGGCATGAGCCCCTCGCCGCGATGCGCCTGGCGGTCGACGCGGTCGCCGCCACCTTCTTCAAGGAGGACCGTCCCCGCATCGAGCGGATGGTCCGGCTGGCCTACGAGGTGCCGTCGATCCAGGCCGTGGTCCTGCAGCAGATCCAGGAGGCCGGGGAGGCGATCGCTGCGATCGTGGCGGGGGCGCGTGAACGCGACCCCCATGAGCTCGAGGTCCAGGTGTTCGCCAGCGTCGTCGTCGCGGTCGTGGAGGTCGGGATCCGGCACTGGTGGCAGCAGGGGTTCCGACCCGACCTGCACGAGGTGATCGACGCCGGCCTGGTCCAGGTCGCGGCGGGACTCCCGCTCGAGGCGGCCGAGGAGCCGTCGGCGCCCCGGCCGTCGCGCTGACCGCCCCGGCCGTCACGTTGACGGCCCCGGGTCGCGCTGACCACCAGGCCCTCGCGCTGACCGCCCCGGCCGTCGCGCTGACCACGCCGGCCGTCGCGCTGAGCGCCCCGGCCCTCGCGTCACCCGTCAGGCCAGCCCGGCGACCTCGCTGAGGAACGCATCCACGAGCGTCTCCACGTTGCGGCTGGCCCGCTCCGCGTTGGCACGTGCGTCCGCCAGGAGCTGCTGGGTCGAGGTCCCGGCTGCTTCCGCCGCAACCTCGCCGTCCGGCCCGGCGAGCTCCAACCAGTGGGCGATCCCGGCCTCGTCGACCTCCGGATGGAACTGGACGCCGAGGTTGCGGCGGAGCACGAACGCCTGCGGGCACGACGCGTCGCGGGCGAGCTCCTTGGCTGCCGGCGGCACGACGAACCGGTCGGTGTGCCACTGCATCCACGGTCCGGACGGGACCAGCGACGGGTCGTCGGTGTCGACCGTCGACCAGCCGATCTGTGCCGCGTCGGCGGCCACCACCTCGCCGTCGTGGGCAGCGGCCAGCGCCTGCCCGCCGAAGCAGATGCCCAACACCGGCACCCCCTGCCGGTCGGCGTCGCGCAGCAGGTCGAGTTCCGCATCGATCCAGTCGCCGACCTGGGATCGGTCGTTGAGCGAGAAGATCGCCCCGAGTGGCACCAGCAGGTCGGCGGCGTCCGCCCGTGGGAACCGTCCGTCCCACGTGCCGTCGTGGATCGACCTGGCCATCGCCAGCACCTCGATGTCGAAGCCGCGGCGGGCGAGCGCGTCGCCGACCAACCCCGGGCGCGAGCCGGGGTCGTGAGCGAGGAACAGCGCCCGCACGGCGGCTCCTGGATGGTCGAGAGGCGATGTCGAGGTGGTGGCGCGTGGTCGTGGTTCGCGGCGTCGCGGTGTCGTCGTGACGGTGTCGCCGGGCCGCGTCGGGCGGTGCCGCGAACGTCGCGACGGACCGTGCCCGGCGCAGCGTAACGCCGAGCGACCGGGACCGTACGGACCCGAACGATGCTGCTAGGTTCCCGGTCGGGATGAGCACCGTGGGGGCCGCCGCCGTGGGGCCGCTGGGAGGAGCACCGCGTATGACCGCGACGGACGTGGAGACCGCTGAGGCCGCGACACCGTCGACCGCGCGTGTGGTCGGCGACCGCTGGCTGGACATCACCGACCCGGACGTCTACCGGGCCGGGGTGCCGCACGCGACGTTCCAGCGCTACCGCGACGAGGACCCGGTGGCCTGGATCGACGAACCGGACGGCTCCGGCTTCTGGTCGATCACGCGGTACGCGGACGTGTTGGCCTGTAACCGCGACTTCAAGAGCTTCACGACCCGGCAGGGCATCCGCCTCGAGGACATGGACGAGGAGGAGCTCGAAGCCCGCAAGACCATGATGGAGATGGACCCGCCCGAGCACACCCGCCTACGGCGGCTGGTACAGGGTGGCTTCACCCGCCGCACCGTGGCGTCCTACGAGGACGCGATCCGCATCCTCGCCCGCGCCGTGATCGACGAAGCGTGGCCCAAGGGTCGCTTCGACCTGGTCACCGACGTCGCCCGGCAGCTGCCGATGCGGATGCTGGGACGGTTGCTCGGCGCGCCGGAGGACGATGACGGCTGGTTGGTCGACCGTGGCGACGCCATGATCGGCAACACCGACCCGGAGTTCACCGACCACGTGGTCGACACCACCGACACCAGCGAGTACCGGCTGATGCCGTTCCGCAGCCCCGCCGGGCTGGAGCTGTTCGAGTACGCACAAGCGTTGGCCGACGACCGCCGCGCCAACCCACAGGACGACGTGGTCACCAAGCTGCTCGCACCGACGATGGACGGCGAGCCGCTCAGCGACCTGGAGTTCAAGAACTTCTTCACGCTGCTGGTCGCCGCCGGCAACGACACCACCCGCTACACCATGGCCGGCGGCCTGCTCGCGCTGCTCGATCACCCCGACCAGCTGGCGATGCTCCAGGAGCGCGAGGATCTGCTCGAGCCCGCGGTCGAGGAGATGCTGCGGTGGACCTCGGTGACGATGCACTTCCGCCGCACCGCCACCCGCGACGTCGAACTGCACGGCCGCACGATCCGCGAGGGGGACAAGGTCCTGCTGTGGTGGATCTCCGGTGATTTCGACGAGCGGCAGTTCCCCGATCCGTTCCGGTTCGACATCACCCGCGACCCCAACGAGCACCTGGCGTTCGGGCGCGGCGGTCCGCACCGGTGCCTGGGGGAGTGGCTGGCGCGGCAGGAGCTGAAGGTCACCTTGCAGGAACTGCTGCCGAACCTGGCCGACCTGCGGGTCGCCGGTCCCATCGATCGGCTGCGGTCGAACTTCATCAGCGGTATCAAGCACCTACCGGTGGAGGTCACACCGGGCTGACGTCCGTTCGCGGGTGCCGGGGGCCGCAGGGTCCGCTGGCGCCGCCGATGCACGCCACGCCATCGAGGTGCCACCTCGACGGCCGGGAGGGAGAGCGCACCATGGTCGACTACGACCGCATCCGAGTGTTGTGGCCGG
>SKNP01000050.1 GCA_007120485.1 Nitriliruptoraceae bacterium | reverse complement strand
TCCGCGTCCTTGTTGATGGCCACGATGTGCTGCGAGGTCTGCATCCCGGCGCGGTGCTGGATCGCGCCGGAGATCCCCGAGCCGACGTAGAGCGTCGGCGAGATCGTGCGACCGGTCTGGCCGATCTGGTAGCGGTGCGGGTACCAGCCAGCGTCGGTCGCCGCGCGGGAGGCGCCCACCCCGCCGCCGAGGACGTCCGCCAGTTCCTCCATCTTGCGGAAGCCGGCCTCGTCACCGAGCCCGCGGCCACCGGCGACCACCACGGCTGCTTCGCCGATGTCGGGCCGGTCGGCGGACGCCTGCTTCTCCACCGATGTCACCTTCGAGGCGGTCGCGGCATCCGACAAGGTCACGTCCAACGCGGCCATCTCCGGTGCACCGCCACCGGTCGCCTCCGCCGGGAACGCGTTGGAGGCCACGCCGATGAACTGCTTCTTGCCCGCCGCCACGGTGGACTCGGTGATCTTGTCGCCGCCGAAGACCTCCTTGGTGGCCGTCAGGCGTCCGTCGTCACCGGCGGTCAAGCCGGTGACGTCGGTGATGACCCCCGCGTCGACCCGGATCGCCAGCCGTGCCGCCACGTCCTTGACGTGGTTGGAGGACGAGAACAGCAACGTGTCGGCACCGGAAGCGTCGAACGCGGCCTGCAGCGCCTCGACCTGCGGCAGCGTCACGTACCCGTGCGCGTCGTCGGACTCCCAGTGGTAGAGCTTGGCTGCGCCGTGGTCGCCCAGGGTCGCCGCAGCGTCGGAGGCGCCGACACCCAGCCACACCGCTGCGACGGTGTCGCCGGTCGAACCGGCCAGCTCCTTGGCTGCGGAGAGCATCTGCAGCGAGATCTTGCGCGGCTCGCCGTCGGTGTGGTCGATCAGGACCAGCATCTCACCCATGTCGCCTATCCCTTCCCGTGTCTCCACGGTCATCGTGTCGTCGCGCCGCGGAAGCGGCGGGCCCGCGTGGGGCGTTCAGACGAACTTCTTCTCGACCATCCAGTCCGCGAGCTGCGCCGCGGCGGCACCCGACCCGTCGTCCTCGACGATCGTGCCGGCCTCCTTCGGTGGACGGTCACGGACCTCGTGGACCGTGGCCGCGGCGTTGCCGGCACCGACCTGCGCCGCGTCGACCCCGAGATCGTCCAGCGACTTCACGTCCAGCGGCTTGGACTTGGCCGCCATGATCCCCTTGAACGAGGGGTAGCGCGGCTCGTTGATGGCCTCGACGACCGAGACGATCGCGGGAAGCTGCGACTCGACGACGTCCCAGCCTTCCTCGTGCTCACGGTGGACGACGACCTTGTCGTCGTTGACCTCGAGGTAGCGGGCGTAGGTCAGGCTCGGCAGGTCGAGCAACTCCGCCACCGCGGCCGGCACCAGGCAGGTCCGTGCGTCGGTCGACTGGTTGCCGAACAGCACGAGGTCGAACTCCTCCGCTTCCAACGCCTTGGCGATGACCCGGGCGGTCCCGAGGGCATCCGATCCGGCGATCGCGTCGTCGGTGACCTGCAGACCGGCGTCCAGCCCGTACGACAGGGCCTTGCGCACCACCGGCTGGGCGGACTCCGGCCCGACCAGCAGCACCGTCACCTCGGCGCCGTGGTTCTCCTTGAGCCGCACCGCCTCCTCGATCGCGAACTCGTTGACCGGACACAGCACGGACTCGACCGACTCGCGGTCGACCGTGCGGTCGTTGGGGTCGAACGACTTCTCGCCGGCGGTGTCCGGCACGCGCTTGACGGGGACCAGGACCTTCATCCGTGTGCTCCCTCTTCGGGGTGGTCAGGTCTCGGGAGGTCATCCTCCCGCTGACGGATATGGAACTTGAGTGAACGCTCAAAATCAAATCCGGCTGAGCCGACCCTAGGCTGTCGAACGATGATCGACCCAGCTGACGAGCCACCGCACCCGCTGCCGCTGACCGGCGAGCGCACCCTGCCGGGCATCGCCGACGAGCGCTACTGGTTCGAGCGCCACGTCGTGGCCTACGAGCTCGCCGCCGACGTGCTCGGCGAGCAGCGCGGGCGACGCAGCGGCTCGCTGGACGTGCTCGACGCCGGCTGCGGTGAGGGCTACGGCCTGCCACGGTTGCGCGCCGCCGGCGCCGACCGGGTCATCGGCGTCGACCTCGACGGCCCGACGGTCGCCCACGCCCGCCAGCGCTACACGACCGACGACCCCGGCATCGAGGTCCTCGAGGCCGAGCTGACCGACCTGCCCCTCGCCGACGACGAGGTGGCGGCATGCGTCTCGTTCCAGGTGATCGAGCACCTGCACGACATCCCCGGCTACCTGCGCGAGCTCGGACGCGTCACCCGCCGGGACGGCCCGGTGGTGATCAGCACACCGAACCGCCTGACGTTCACCCCCGGCTCGGACCGGCCGGTCAACCCGTTCCACACCCGCGAGTTCACCGCCGCCGAGCTGCGTGCGGAGCTGCACGCCGCCGGGTTCCAGGTCCGCTGGCTGGCCGGCGTCCACCACGGCGCGATGATGCTCGCCGAGCAGGAACGGCTCCACCTCGACGTCCTGGCGACCTTGACCTCCACGGCGCCCGACGCATGGTCCGACGAGCTGCGCGACCTGGTGCACCGGGTCCGCTCGGACTGGTTCGACGTCCACGATGCGGACCTCGACGCGAGCCTGGACCTGCTCGCCGTCTGCGGCGCGTGAGCGGGGCGACCATGCCGGCGGCGGACCCGGGCGAGCTCGCACTGGTGCTGCACACCCACCTGCCCGAGCTGCGCGGTCACGGGGTGTGGCCGGTCGGTGAGGAGTGGCTGTTCCAGGCGTGGGGCACCTCGTGGCTGCCGGTGACGCAGCTGCTGGAGGAGCTGGCCGAGGACGGCCACCGGGAGGTGCTCACGCTCGGGGTCACGCCCAGCGTCGCCCACCAGCTGGCCGACGACCGCGTGGCCCGCGACCTCGGTACGTGGTTGGCCGGGCAGATGTGGCGCAGCGAGGAACAGCGCTGGCACCACCTGATGGGCCCGCAGGTGCAGGCGCTGTCGTCGTTCTTCTGGCGGCGGTTCGCGGGGCTGTTGGACTACCACCAGGACGTCCAGCGCCGCGGCGGGCTGCTGGCGGTCTGGGCGCAGCTCGAACGTGCCGGGGTGATCGAGCTGTTGGGCGGGCCGGCGACCCACCCCTACCTGCCGCTGCAGACCGACGCGGCCCTGGTGGACGCCCAGCTGACGTGCGGGCTGGAGCACCACGCCAGCTGGGCGGGTCGGGCACCGACGGGGCTGTGGCCGCCGGAGCTCGGCTACCGGCCGGCCGGACCGGTCGCCGACGCCACCGCGGCGCCGTCCGCCGTCGACGAGCACGGCACCCCGTCGCTGCCTCGCTGCGGGCCGGATCTTCCCGGTCTGGAGACCCACTACGCCGATCACGGCATCGACCACGTGCTGGTCGACGCGCCCACGCTGGTCCGGGCGGCCGGCGGGCCGGACCGCGACTGGACGGCCCGGCCGGACCCACCACCACCGGGCGTCGACCACCCGGACGAGGTCGTCCACGACGGGGTGTTCGTCGGCGACAGCGAGGTGGTCGCGTTCGCCCGGGACCTGTCCGTCGCGTACCACGTCTGGTCGCCGACCGGGGGGTACCCGGGCGCCGCCTGGTACCGGGACTACTTCGCCACGGGAGGCTACGGCGTGCACCCCTCCTGGCGGGTCACCGACCGCTCGCTACCACCTGACGCCAAGGCGCCGTACGAACCGGCCGCGGCGCAGCAGCAGGCCGACCAGGACGCGGACCACCTCCACGGGGTGCTGCGCGAGGTGCTGGACCCACGGCCGGGCCAGCTGGTCGTCGCCGCCTACGACACCGAGCTGTTCGGCCACTGGTGGTTCGAGGGGGTCGACTTCCTCGGGGCGCTGCTGCGATCGGTCGCGGCCGACCCCCGGCTGGCCACCACCACGTTGCGAACACGCCGCGAACGCCGGCCACCGACCCGGCGGCTGCACCTGCCGGAGTCGTCGTGGGGGTTCGCCAAGGGCCACGCCAGCTGGGTGACCCCCGACACCCAGCCGATGTGGCGCGCGTTGCGGGACGCGCAGGCGCGGGCCCGATCAGCGCTGGCGGGCGGTCGCGGGTCGCCGGCGGCCCGTGACCAGGTCGCCCGCGAGCTCGCGCTGCTGGCCGCCTCCG
>SKNP01000505.1 GCA_007120485.1 Nitriliruptoraceae bacterium | reverse complement strand
GGCGCGGTGCCTGACAGCGGCTGGTTCGCCTACGTCCCGCTGACCGGGCCGGAGTACGCGCCGGAGCTCAACCTCGACTTCTGGTTGCTCGGCGTGACGATGCTGGAGGTCTCCGGCATCGTCACCGCGATCGAGATCGTCACCCTGGTCGCCCGCTTCCGCGCACCCGGCATGTCGATCTTCCGGATGCCGCTGTTCGTCTGGTCCGGGTTCGTCGCGTCGGTGATGATCCTCTTCGCGTTCCCGCCGCTGGTGGCCGGCACGGTGCTGTTGGAGCTCGACCGCAAGCTCGGCACCGTGTTCTACGACGCATCCGCTGGCGGGGACCCGCTGCTGTGGCAGCACCTGTTCTGGTGGTTCGGGCACCCGGAGGTCTACATCCAGCTGATCCCGGCGTTGGGGATGGCTGCGGCGATCGTCACCGCGGCGGCTGGTCGCCGGATGTCAGGCCGGACCGCCGTGATCGCGTCGCTGGTGGCGATCGGGATCCTGTCGTTCGGCCTGTGGGTCCACCACATGTACGCGACGGGCATCCCGTTGCTGGCGACGTCGCTGTTCACGGCGGCGAGCTTCATGATCGCCATCCCCTCCGGGGTGATCGTCATGTCGTTCATCGGCACCCTCTGGTGGGGGCGGATCCGTTGGTCCTCGTCCGTGCTGTACGTGGTCGGGTTCGTGTTCGTGTTCGTCGCCGGTGGCATCACCGGGGTGATGGTCGCCATGGTCCCGTTCGACTGGCAGGTCCACGACACCTACTTCATCGTCGCCCACCTGCACTACGTGTTGGTGGGTGGGTCGCTGTTCCCGATCCTGGGAGCTTTGCACCACTGGATGCCCAAGCTCACGGGCCGGATCCTGTCGGAGAAGCTCGGCGTGTGGGCGTTCGTTCTCAACTTCCTGGGGTTCAACCTGGCCTTCTTCCCACAGCACGCGCTGGGGATGTTCGGCATGCCCCGCCGGGTCTGGACCTATGAGGAGGGGCTTGGCTGGGACGGTCTCAACCTGCTCTCCACGGCCGGTTCCTACATCATGGGCCTCGGGATGCTGGTCTTCACGATCGCGCTGGTCCTGGCACATCGGCCCGGTGCCCCGAGCGCGCCGGCCGACCCCTGGGGAGGCGACACCCTCGAGTGGGCGACCGACTCCCCCGCTCCCAACTACAACTTCCGGTCCACGATGCAGGTCCACAGCCCTGAGCCGCTTTGGGACGGCCGCTCGGCGCTCGGCCACCACGGTCCGGACGGCCCCGACCCCGACCGTCCCGAGTGGCAACGACGGTTGGAGCGTCCCGAAGCGGGCCTCCGGCAGATGGTCGCGAGCACCGGGTTGGACGCCGAGCCCGATCACATCGTGACGTTGCCGGGCCACTCGCTGCATCCCCTGTGGGTATCGATCGCGCTGGCGGTGACGTTGGTGGGCGTGTTGATCGATTCGGTCCCGATCGGGATCGTCGGACTGGTCGGGATGATCGCGTCCGCTGCCGCGTGGCTCTGGCCGGGGGTGGAGTGATGGCCGTACAACATTCGCGTACGGCGGAACCGATCGGTGACCGCGCCCGGACGGCAGCGATGGGCACCTGGGGCCTCTGGCTGACCATCACGGTGCTGGCAACGTTCGTGGCTGGGCTCGCAGCCGCAGCCCTCTACCTGCACACCGGGCAGGAGGCGTGGCCGCCACCGTTCATCGAGCCTCCGAGCAGCCTGCCGGCGTTGATCGCCGTGGTACTGGCGCTGCTGGGCGGACTCGTGGCCACCCGGGCCCGATCCACGATGGGTTCCGAGCGACGTCGCGGAGCGGCGATCGCGCTGGCCGGTGCGGTCGGGCTGCACACCGCCGCGACCGTCACCCTGATCGCCCACCTCTGGCAGTTGTCGTTCCCCCACGACATACACGCCTACGCGTCCGTCTACTGGACCCTGACCGCCTTCGCCGCGTGGTTCCTGGGCGTGTCGGTGCTGGTGCTGGGCGCGGTGCTGGTGCAGACGCTGGTCGGGCTCGTGGACCCGGCCCGTCACCTGGAGCTGACCAACGCGGCGATCCATGCATGGTTCGCGGCGGCTTCGGCGGTGGTGCTCCTCGCGCTGGCGCATCTCCTACCGACCACGGGAGGTGGCGGATGACCACCACCGAGGTGGATCCGATGCGCCTGCGTGGCCCGCTGCGCCGAGCGGACGCGGTGCTCGGCGGGATCGTGTGGTGGGCGGTTCACCTGGGCCTGACCTACTGGCTGATCCCGCGCACGTGCACGTGGGGCACCACGTGGCCGTTGCACGCGCTCACCATCCTGCTACTCGCCTTGATCGCCCGCGCGGGCTTGTCGGCCGTGCAGTTGCGTCGTGCGGCGATAGCGGCCCCGGACGCGACCGGCGCGAACCGCGACCGGTTCCTCGGCTGGACGGGCCTGGGCCTCTCCATCTTCTTCGGCGCCGTCACCCTCATCGAGTGGTCACCGGTGCTCTTCATCGATCCGTGCTGGTGAACACGATGTGCTCGCACGCGAGAGCAGGAGGTCCGGTGCTGGGAGCCGCCGGCCTGATGGCCGGAGCCCCCATGGGATGTGGGCGATGCTGACCGGCGACTGGTGGACCGCGTGGGTCCTCGATCCGGCGACGATCGCGATCGTCGCCGGGCTGGTCGCGCTGTACCTGCGTGGGGTCGCACGTCGTCAGGCTCGAGGTGTGGACCGCCCGCGGCAGCGTCGGGCGTTCCTCACCGGCGCCGGCGTGGTGCTGGTGGCGCACCTGGGGCCACCGGCCGCGTACGCGACGGTGCTGTTCTGGCCGCACATGGTCCAGCACCTGCTGCTGCTGCTCGTCGCTGCGCCGTTGTTGGCGGCAGGGGCACCGACGGTCACGGTCCGAGCCGCGCTACCGCCGGCAGGCCGACGGGTGCTGGCCCGGCTGTCGCGCCGTAGTCATCGTCTGCGTCGAGCGATCGGGGACCCGCCACCGCTGGTGCTCGCCACCGTCGTGCACATCGCGGTGGTGTGGGTGTGGCACTTCCCGCCGGCCTACGACGCCGCGGTCGCGTCCCCGGCGCTGCACCTGGTGGAGCATGCGACCTTCCTGGCGGCCGCGGTGTGGTTCTGGGCGGAGGTCTGGGCGACGGCACGGCGGCACCGTCGCCAGCAGGCACTGGCCACGCTGTGCCTCGGAGCGATGATCGTCCAAGGTGGGGTGCTGGGGGCGCTGCTGACGTTCGCGGGCCGGTCGTTGTTCGAGGTGTACGGCGGTGGTGGCGGGCTGACCGCGCTCGAGGATCAGCAGTTGGCCGGCGCGCTGATGTGGGTGCCGCCAGGGTTCGTGTACGCGAGCATCGCGGTCCGTCGGTTCATCGCCTGGATGCACCAGGCAGATGCGGAGCAGCGAGCACGTGAGGCACGAGCGCTGGCTCGCCGGGGCTGATCCGCCCGAGTGGCCGCAGCAGGGGTGCGCGGGGACACGTCGCGACGCACGCGAGGACCCAGCGACGCACGTGAGCATCCAGCCACGCGCAGGAATGCAACCAAGCCTGACAGGACGCACCGAAGCGCGCGGGGTCACCACGGCGGGGTCAGTGCCCAGCGGTGCGTTCCTGCTCGCGGGCGGTGAACACCGCTTCACGGGCGACCTTGCGAGCGAGCCCTTCCGGGTAGCCACGCCGCGCGACGTGGCCGACGACCCGTCGGAACGCGGACTCCGCGCTCAGCCCCGTGCTGCGGTCAGCCTTCTCCTTGGCGACCGCGAAGGCCGCCGCTTCCTGGTCCTCTGATTCGGCCGGCGCGAGGGCTTCGTCCAGCAGGGTGTCGGGGAAGCCACGCTGCTGCAGGTCCCGCCGGATGCGGAAGGGTGCGTGGCCCTTCGCCCGTCGTTCAGCCACGAGCGCGACGACCATGGCGGGATCGTCGACCAGTCCTTCAAGCCGGGCCTGTTCCATCGCCCGGTCGATGATCGCTGGACCCCAACCGCGGTCGGTGAGCTTCTCCGCGACGCGCGCTTCCGCCTGCGGGGTGTTGGCGGTGGAGCGACGCACGAACGCGAGCGCGTCAGCGACATCGTCACCCAGGCCGCGAGCGTCCAGGTCCGGGGCCGCCGATGCATCCGCCTGTCGCAGCGTCGCGTCGGCGTCCGCTTGGCCGGCGAGCCGCATCGCTTCGGTCGCGGTGATCCGGTCGGTCCG